>NZ_NWMQ01000030.1:0-39264 GCF_002901215.1 Paracoccus sp. SY
TAAGCCGCACGGATGCGGGGGTCGGCGATCAGGTCCGCCGCCGCGCCCGACATGGTGATGCGCCCGGTTTCCATGACATAGCCTCGGTCCGCGATCTTCAGCGCGCCGAAGGCGTTCTGTTCGACCAGCAGCACGGTGACGCCAAGCGCCTTGAGCCCGCTGACCACGTCGAAGATCTGCTGCACGATGATCGGGGCCAGGCCCATCGACGGCTCGTCCAGCAGCAGGCAGGACGGGCGGCCCATCAGCGCGCGGGCCATGGCCAGCATCTGCTGCTGCCCGCCCGACAGCCCGCCTGCGGGCAGGTTGCGTTTCTCGCGCAGGATGGGGAACATCGCGAAGGCGTCCTCCATGTCCTTTTCCACGCGGTCGTCGGTGAACAGGTATGCGCCCAGGCGCAGGTTTTCCTCGACCGTCAGGTTGGTGAAGATCTGGCGGCCTTCGGGTGATTGGGTCAGCCCGCGCGCGGGGCGGCGATGCGCGGGAACGCCGGTCAGCGTCTCGCCCCGGAAGGTGATGGTCCCGCCCGATACCGGCTGGGTGCCCGACAGGCATTTCAGAAGCGTCGTCTTGCCCGCGCCATTGGCGCCGACGACGGTGACGATCTCCCCGGAATCCACCGTCAGGTCGATGCCGTGCAGCACCTCGATCCGGCCATAGCGCGACCGCAGACCTTCAACCGTCAGCATGGGCGGCCTCCGTTCCAAGGTATGCGGCAATGACCGCCGGGTTGCGGCTGACGCTGGCAGGATCGCCCTCGGCGATCTTTTCGCCATGGTCCAGCACGACGATGTGGTTCGATATGCGCATGACCATCTTCATGTCGTGTTCGACCAGCAGGATCGCCACGCCGGATTTCGCGACCTCGGCGATCAGGTGGTCGATCTCCTCGGTTTCCACGGCGTTGCAGCCTGCGGCGGGTTCGTCCAGCAGCAGGATCTTGGGCGACAGGGCCAGGGCGCGGGCGATCTCCAGCCGTTTCAGTGCGCCATAGGACAGGTTCCCGGCCTCTCGCTCGGCCGCGCGATCCAGGCCCACGCGGGCCAGCAATTCGCGCGCGCCCGCCTGCGCGGCGGTCGCGCGGCGGCGGGACGAGGGCAGGTTGAACAGGTCCGCCAGCACCGGCCCGCGTTCCTTGAGGTGATAGCCGGAAATCGCGTTTTCCAGCACGGTCATGGACTGGAAGATCTGCAGGTTCTGGAAGGTCCGCGACATGCCGCGCCGGGCCAGCAGATGCGGGGCCATGCCGGTCACATCCTCGCCGTTCAGGACCACGCGGCCCCTGCCGGGCTGATAGACGCCCGAAATCATGTTGAACAGCGTGGTCTTGCCCGCGCCGTTCGGCCCGATCACGGACACGATCTCTCCGGGGCGGACGGTGAAGCTGACATCGTTCACGGCCTTGAGGCCGCCGAAGGTGATGCCCAGGCCTTCGACTGACAAAAGCGCGGTCATTCGTCTTTCCCCCGGACCTTGCGCAGGATGGACGGCAAAAGCCCCTGCGGCAGGAAGATCATCACCAGCATCATCACCAGGCCCAGCACCAGCTGTTCGTATTCGGCGAAGACCGTCAGCACCTGCGGCAGAAGCGTCAGCACCGCCGCGCCGAAGATCGCGCCCAGGACCGATCCGACGCCGCCCAGGACGGCCATGGTCACCATCTCGATCGAGTGCATGAAGCCCGCGACATCCGGCGTGATGAACTTGTTCTGCAGCGCCAGAAGCGACCCCGAGACCGAGGCATAGACGGCCGAGATCACGAAGGCCTGCAGCTTCAGCCGGGCCACGTCCACGCCCACGGTGCGGGCCGCGACCTCGGACCCGTGCAGCGCGCGCAGGGCGCGGCCGGTGGGGCTGTTGAACAGGTTCAGCGCCAGCCATGCGGCCAGGATCAGGACGATGCCGCAGAAGAAATACCAGAACTGGCCGTTCGTCAGGTCAAGCCCCGCATCCCGCAGCAGCCCGCGCAGGCCCAGGTCCGGCACCTCCATCCCGTCGGGGCCGCCGGTCAGTTGGCGTTCGTTGTTCAGGATCATCGAGATCAGGATGCCGAAGCCCAGGGTGGCGACGCCCAGGTAATAGCCCTTGAGCCGCAGGATCGGACGGCCGACCAGCCAGGCCAGCACGGCGGAAATCGCCGCGCCCAGCACAAGCGCCAGCGAGGGATGCAGCCCCAGATGCACGGGCGCAAGCGCGCAGGCATAGGCGCCGATTCCGGCGAAACCGGCATGGCCCAGGCTGATCTGGCCCGCATATCCGGTCAGGATCACGATGCCGGTGACGGCGATGGCGTTGACGAAGATCAGCGCGCCCACGCGGTAGTAATAGCCCGAGGGGAACAGCACCGGCGACAGCAGGATCAGGGCGATCAGGACCAGCAGCGTCGCGGATTTGGCGGAAAGCTTCATCGTCACACCCGATCCACGGACTTGTGGCCGAACAGGCCCTGCGGCATGAAGAACAGCACCAGCAGGATCACCACGAAGGCCGCCGCGTCCTTGTATTGCGACGACAGGTATCCTGCGGTCAGCGCCTCGATCAGGCCCAGCAGGAAGCCGCCCACAAGCGCGCCCTTGGGGTTGCCCATCCCGCCCAGCATGGCGGCGGCAAAGCCTTTCAGCGCGAAGGCCAGCCCCACGTCATAGGAGGTCAGCGTGATCGGCGTCACCAGCACGCCCGCAAGCGCGCCGATGCCTGCCGACAGGGCAAAGGACAGCGTCATCACGAAATTGGTGTTGATCCCCACCAGTTGCGCGGCCAGGCGGTTGTTGGATGTCGCCAGCACCGCGCGGCCCGTCAGGGTCCGGGTGAAGAACAGCCACAGGCCCACGAAGACGACGACCGCGCCGCCGATCACCCACAGGCTTTGCGGCAGGATCGTGGCACCGCCAATGCGCAGCGGCGTGTCGCCGGAAAAGGCCGGGAAGCTGTGGATCTGCTTGCCGAACAGCAGTTGCGCGCCGCCCCGGATGAAGATCGACGCGCCGATGGTGATGATGATCAGCGACACCACGGGCGCGCCACGCGCGGGCTCGATCGCCAGCTTGTTCATGGCGACGCCGATGGCCGAGGTGACGACGATCGCGATCAGCGCCGCCAGCGGCAGGGGCAGGCCCGCCGCGTGGCAGACAAAGGTCAGCATACCGCCCAGCATGACGAATTCGCCCTGGGCAAAGTTCACCACGTCGGATGCGTTGTAGATGATCGTGAAGCCAAGCGCGACAAGCGCATAAACCGCGCCCACCGTCACGCCCGAGAAAATGAACTGCAGCAATTCCGGCATGATGACCCCCAAGGCTGGCAGGTGGTGCCGCGCCCCCGCAAGGGCGCGGCGGTCAGCGGATCATTCCACCACGGTCCATTCGCCGCCCTTGATCTCCAGCATGCGGAAGGCGGAGAGGTCGAGGCCCAGGTGGTTGTCGGCGCTCATGGTATAGACGCCGGTGGTCCCGGCGAGGCCCGAGGTCGCCTCGATGGCGTCGCGGATCGCCTGCGGCTCGGCGCTGCCGGCGCGGGTGATGGCGTCGGTCAGGATCAGGAAGGCGTCATGGGCATAGCCGCCGAAGGTGCCGACCGAGGTGCCGGTCTTTTCCTCGAAGGCGGTCTTGTAGGCATCGACGACGGGCTTCTGGGGATCGCCCTCGGGCAGCTGGTCCGCGATCAGCAGGGCGGTGCCGGGCAGGCGCACGCCCTCGGCGGCCTCGGCCCCGGCCAGTTCGATGAAGCCGTCGGACGCCACGCCATGCGACTGATACAGCGGCAGGTCGATGGCAAGCTGGCGATAGTTGCGCGTCACGATGGACGGGCCCTGGCCGAAGCCGGGGTTCAGCACGGCCTGCACGCCTTCGGTGTTGCGGATCTTGGTCAGCTGCGTGGTCATGTCGGCGTCGGTCGGGTTGTAGGTCTCGTCCGCGGCGACGGTGATGCCGTATTCGCCGACCACGTCCTTGCACTGCGCCTGCATCGACGCGCCGAAGCCGTCGGTGCCCGAGATCATGCCGATGGTGGTGATCTGGCGCTTCTGCATGTCCTCGAAGATCTTCTGGCAGGCCATGCGGTCGGTATGGGGCGTCTTGAAGGTGAAGGGCTTGACCGGGTCGATGATCTCGATGGCGCCGGCAAGCGAGATGAAGGGGATCTCGTTGTCCTCGGCGACCGACAGGATCGACATGGAAGTGCCGGTGGTGGACCCGCCGATGATCGCCACGACCTCGTCATCCTCGATCAGGCGGGTGGCGAAGGTGCGCGCCTTGTTCGGGTCGCCGCCGTCGTCGTAAAGGGTCAGGGCGATTTCCTCGCCGTTGATGCCACCGTTCTCGTTGATCTGCTCGACCAGCATTTCCAGCGTCTTCGCCTCGGGGTCGCCCAGGAAGGCGGCGGGGCCGGTAGCGGATACCGATGCGCCGATGCGGATCTCGGCGGCTGCGGCGGTGGCGCCCAGGGCCAGCAGCGTGGCAAGGGCCGTGGTGGTCAGGGTCTTCTGCATTGTCGTCTCCTCCCCAGAGAACTTGGTCAAACGGTAACGGCGGCGGGCCTGCGCCACATCACGCGGCGAAAGCGGGTCGCGACAAAGGCGGTGTCGGTCAGGCTGGCATTTCCGGCAGGGTTGGCCCCCGTCACATGGAAATCGCTGAAGGCCGCCGACTGGTTGACGAAGATGTTGCCGGTCAGGTTGACCGACAGGTTCACGCCCGCGCGGGCAAAGGCGCGAACGGCACGCCCGATGCGGGCGTCGTCGGTGTCGTAGAGCGCGGCGGTGATGGCACCCTTGCGGACGGCCAGGTCGGCCGCGCGGGCGATGCCGTCATCGGCGTCCCGGCAGGGGATGACGAAACCCACCGGGCCGAAGCATTCGTCCTGCGCCACGGGGGCATCGGCATCCACCGCCAGCAGCAGCGGCGTGCCGTCGCGGATGATGCGTCCCTGCGCGCGGGCCTGTTCCACCCGGTCGCGCGTGGCGGGATTGGCGATGGCACCGCAGATGCCCGCTGCCTGCTTGGGATCGGCCAGCAAGGTGTCGATGGCTGCGGCGAGGCCTTCGGCCACCTGATCGAAGGACTTGCGCCCCTGATCGGTGTCGATCCCATCCTGCGGCACATAGATGTTCTGCGGCGCGGTGCACATCTGCCCCGAATAAAGCGACAGCGAGAAGGCCAGGTTCGCGCACATTCCGTCGAAATCGTCGGTTGCGGCAATGACGATGCTGTTGACGCCAGTTTCCTCGGTGAACAATTGCGCCTGCCTAGCATTCTCGCGCAGCCAGGTGCCGAAGGTGGATGATCCGGTATAGTCGATCAGCCGAACGGCGGGATCGGTGGCAAGCTGCTTGGTGATCTCCGCCCCCGGTTCGTCCACGGCCAGCAGGATCGCGTCGGCGGGCAGGCCCGCTTCGGCCAAGACGTCGCGCGCGACCTGCACGGTCAGGGCCAGCGGCAGGATCGCGGCGGGGTGCGGCTTCACGATGACCGGGTTGCCGGTCGCAAGGCTTACGAAGATGCCGGGATAGCTGTTCCAGGTGGGGAAGGTGTTGCAGCCGATCGCCAGCGCGACACCGGCAGGCACCAGCGTCCACTGCTTGTCGATGACCAGGGCAGGGGCCTTGCCCTGTGGTTTTTCCCAGCGGGCGGAATCGGCGAAGCGGGTCATTTCCGTCCAGGCCACGGCAACCGCCTCGAGCCCGCGATCCTGCGCGTGGGGTCCGCCTGCCTGGAAGGCCATGGCAAAGGCCTGGCCCGTGGTGTGCATCGTCGCATGGCCCAGCAGGAAGCTGATCCGGTTCAGTCGCGACAGGATCTCCAGGCAGGCACCCACGCGCTGTTCCACGCTGGCCGCCGCCAGATCGTCCGCTGCCGCCTGGGCCGCCGCGATCAGCGCGGGCGCATCCGCCGCCGGATAGGAAATGCCCAGCGAATCGCCCCAGGGCGAAACCTCGGCCCCCAGGCGGCGCTGTTCGGGATGGCCGCGCAGGGGGAAGGGCTGCCCCATCAACGCCGCGTAAGCCGCCTCGCCATCCGCTTTGGCCGTTTCGCCATAGATTTTCCCGCTGGGAATCTCGGGGAACGGGGTCCAGAAAGCGCGCGCGTGAAGCGCCTGAACGGCGTCGTCCAGCATCTGGCGATGGCGGGCAAAGAAATCGGTCATGGGCTCCTCCGCCGGTTCCTCCTCCGGCTTGCGAATATCATTGACCGGCCGGTCGGTTTATGCAACAGATTTCTTCGAGGAGCCCGAGAAATCGTGGCGATAGGGAGAAGACCATGACCGCATCCCCGACGGTGCTGTCGGCCTTGGCCGATGGCGTTCTGACGCTGACGTTGAACCGCCCCGACAAGCTGAATTCCTTCAACGAGGACATGCACCTTGCCTTCCGCGAAGGCATCCAGCGGGCGCATGACGATCCGGCGGTCCGGGCGGTGCTGCTGACCGGGGCGGGACGCGGCTTCTGCGCCGGGCAGGATCTGGGCGACCGCGATCCGCGCAAGGGCGGGCCTGCGCCCGACCTGGGCAGGACGCTGGAAACCTTCTACAACCCGACGCTGCGGCTGATCCGGGCGCTGGAAAAGCCGGTCGTTTGCGCCGTCAACGGCGTGGCGGCTGGGGCGGGGGCCAACATCGCCTTCGCCTGCGACATCGTCCTGGCCGCGAAATCGGCGAAGTTCATCCAGGCCTTTGCCAGGATCGGCCTTGTCCCCGACGCGGGCGGCACCTGGTCGCTGGCCCGAACCTTGGGCGAACCCCGCGCCAAGGCGCTTGCCCTGACGGCCGAGCCGCTGATGGCCGAAAAGGCCGCCGACTGGGGCCTGATCTGGAAGGCGGTCGAGGATGCCGACCTGATGACAGAGGCGGAGACCTTGGCCCGGTCGCTGGCCGCAGGCCCGACCCTGGGCCTTGGCCTGACCAAGCGGCTGATCCAGCAGGCCGCGACCAACAGCCTGGACCAGCAGCTTGACGCCGAACGCGACTGCCAGCAACAGGCGGGCCGCAGCGCCGATTACGCCGAGGGGGTCACCGCCTTCCTGGAAAAGCGCCCCGCACGGTTCAGCGGCAAATGAAACCCGTCGGCGACATGACCCCGCAGGAGATCGCCGAAGCCTCGGCGCGCGCCATGTGGAACGACGATTCGGCCAGCCAGCGGCTTGGCATGACCCTGGACCAGATCGCGCCCGGCCGGGCCACGCTGTCCATGACCATCACGGACGCCATGTCGAACGGGCATGGCAACTGCCATGGCGGCTATATCTTCACGCTGGCAGACAGCGCCTTTGCCTTCGCCTGCAACAGCTACAACCAGATGGCCGTGGCGCAGCATTGCTCGGTCACCTACCTGATCCCCGGCCGCATCGGGGATCGCCTGACGGCCACCGCGACCGAGGTGTCGCGACGGGGTCGGTCGGGCATCTATGACATCCGCATCACCAACCAGGACGGCGACCATGTGGCCGAGTTCCGCGGCCATTCGCGCACCGTCAAGGGCACGCACTTGCCTGCCTGACCGCACCGAGAGGGAGGAGACCCATGGAAGACCTGACCCCGAACCCCAAGGATCTCGACCCGATCGAGACCGCCTCGCGCGACGAAATCGAGGCGCTGCAGTTCCACCGCATGAAGCGGTCGCTGAAGCACGCCTTCGAGAACTCGCCCTTCTACCGCAAGAAGTTCATCGAGGCCGATGTCCACCCCGAGGACCTGAAGACCCTGAAGGACATCGCCAAGTTTCCCTTCACGGTGAAGCAGGATCTGCGCGACTGCTATCCTTTCGGCATGTTCGCCGTGCCGCAGTCCAAGCTGGTGCGCATCCACGGATCGTCCGGCACCACCGGCAAGCCGACCGTGGTGGGCTATACCCAGGCCGATATCGACCATTGGGCGAACCTGATCGCGCGGTCGATCCAGGCGGCGGGCGGGCGGCCCGGCGACATGCTGCACAACGCCTATGGATACGGGCTGTTCACTGGCGGGCTTGGCGCCCATTATGGCGCCGAGAAGCTGGGCTGCACGGTCGTTCCCATGTCGGGCGGCATGACCGAACGGCAGGTGACGCTAATCAACGACTTCAAGCCGCGCATCATCATGGTGACGCCGTCCTATATGCTGTCGATCCTGGACGAATTCCGGCGTCAGGGCCTGGACCCGCGCGAATCCTCGCTGCAGGTGGGCATCTTCGGCGCCGAGCCCTGGACCAATGCCATGCGCCAGGAAATCGAGGAAGCCTTCGACATGCACGCCGTCGACATCTATGGCCTGTCCGAGGTGATGGGGCCGGGCGTCGCCATGGAATGCGTCGAAACCAAGGACGGGCTGCATGTCTGGGAAGACCACTTCTACCCGGAAATCATCGACCCGGTGACCGGCGAAGTCCTGCCTGACGGCGAGATGGGCGAACTGGTCTTCACCACGCTGACCAAGGAAGGCCTGCCGATGGTGCGATATCGCACCCGCGACCTGACCCGCCTGCTGCCCGGCACCGCCCGGTCCATGCGCCGGATCGAGAAGATCACCGGCCGGTCCGACGACATGATCATCCTGCGCGGCGTCAACGTCTTCCCGACCCAGATCGAGGAACAGATCCTGAAATGCGCGGGCCTCGCCCCGCATTTCCAGATCGAACTGTCCCGGTCGGACCGCATGGACACGATGACCGTCTGTGTCGAATGCGCCGAGGATCACGCGGCGGCCGATGCCCGCGCCCTGTCGGCCAAGGAACTGGCCCATCACATCAAGTCGGTGGTGGGCGTCTCCACCCGGATCGAGGTGCGCGATCCCGGCGGCATCGCCCGGTCGGAAGGCAAGGCCAAGCGGGTGATCGACAACCGCCCGAAGGAATGACCGCGTTCGGGGGTGATGGTGACTTTGCCGCAACCCCCGGTTAAAGCGGCGGATGATTGTCCAGCAGGAAAGTGACCCCATGGCGCGAACACGGGCACAGGACTTCGAGGAAAAGAGCCGCATCATCCTGGATCATGCGGCGCTTGTCTTTGCCGAACAGGGCATGGACAAGGCGTCCATGTCGCAGATCGCCCAGCAGGCCCAGGTCAGCAAGGCCCTGCTGTATCATTACTATCCGTCCAAGGACGCGCTGATCTTCGCGATCATCATGACGCATCTTGAGGAACTGCAAGGGGCCATCGAAGCAGCCGACGACCCCGAACTGCCGCCGCAGCAGCGTCTGCGCAGCTTGGTCGGCGCGGTGCTGGAAAGCTATCGCGGGGCAGACAACCAGCACAAGGTGCAGTTGAACGCCACCGCCGCGCTGACCGACGACCAGAAGGCCCGGATCATGGAGGTCGAGCGCGGCATCGTGAAACGGTTTTCCGCCGTGCTGGACCAGATCAACCCCGACCTGAACACCCGCGAACGCCCGCTGCTGATGCCCGTCACCATGTCGTTGTTCGGGATGATGAACTGGGTCTACATGTGGTTCAAGGACGGCGGGCGGATCAGCCGGGAAGACTATGCGGATGTGGCGACCACGCTGATCTTGGAAGGGATCAAGGCGGTGCGGTGACAAGGCGCGGCGGCTGTGGTATGAATTCCCCATACTTGCCCGGAGAGACCCATGGCCACCGTCGAAAAGCGCACCGTCAGCCTGCCCCCCGAACATGCGGCCTTCATTGACGACCTTGTCGCCTCGGGCAGCTATGCCTCGGCCAGCGAGGTCGTCCGCGCGGGCTTGCGCGCCTTGCAGGAACGCAACGCTGCCGTGGACCGCTGGCTGCGCGAGGAAGTCGCGCCCGTCTATGACGCGATGGAGGCTGATCCCGCGCGTGGTCTGCCCGCCGACCGGGTGTTCGAGGCCATTCGTGCCCGTCACGCCAAGGCGCTTGCAGGCCGTTCGTGAAGGAACGCCGGGTCGTCTTCGCGCCCGAGGCGGCCGAGGATCTTGCCGCGCTTTACGACTGGGTCGCCGACGCGGCATCGCCCCAGGCAGCCATCGCCTATCTTGCGCGGGTCGAGGGGTTTTGCAGGCGGCTGAGCATCGGTTCCGAGCGCGGGCTTCTTCGCGCCGACATACGCCCGAACCTGCGGATCATCGGCTTCGAGCGCCGGTTGACCGTGGCCTTCACCGTGGGCGACGAAACGGTGACGATCCTGCGGATCTTCACGGCGGGCCGGGATTGGGAAAGCGTGCTGTAGGGTGCGTGCTTGCACGCACCATCCTTACGCCTTGCAAAGCGGTGCGTGCAAGCACACACCCTACCGATCGAAGCCTTTCCGCGCCGTCACCAGCGGATCATAGCGCGGCGCCTCGGCCCGGCGCCGATCCGGTTCCACCTGGGTCAGCGCGACCGCCGGGGCCAGCTTCACCTTCGCCTCGATGGCAAGCTGCTGGTAGACGCCGGTGCCCTGGCGTTTCCAGGCGATCTCGTCCGCCGACAGTTCGCGCACGACCTTGGCGGGCGAGCCGACCGCCAGCGAGTTCGGCGGGATCCGCGCGCCAGCCTTCACGAAGGCCATGGCGGCGATGATGCTGTTCTCGCCCACCACGGCCTCGTCCATGATGACGGCGTTCATGCCGACCATGGCGTTGCGGCCGATATGGCAGCCGTGCAGCACCGCCCCGTGGCCGACATGGCCGGATTCCTCGACCACGACATCCTTGCCGGGAAAGGAATGGATCACGCAGGTTTCCTGCACGTTCGATCCTTCGTGCAGCAGGATGCGCCCGAAATCGCCGCGCAAAACCGCACAGGGACCGACATAGACGCCGGGTCCCACGATCACGTCGCCGATCACCACGGCCTCGGGGTGGACGAAAGCCGCGGGGTCGATGACCGGCACGATGCCGTCCCAGGAATAGATCCTGGCCATCAGTTCACCGATGTTTCGGCAGGCGGCCATTGCTTGGCGACCATGGTCAGCACATCATATTGCGCGACCACGGCGCCGTTCTGGTTCGTGACCTGGCAGTCCCAGCGGACCTCTCCGTGGCCGGCGTTTTCGCGCGGGTTGATCTCCTTGCAGGTCAGGCGGACCTGCAGCGTGTCGCCGAAATAGACCGGGGTCAGGAAGCGCAGGTTATCGACGCCGTAATTCGCCAGCACCGGGCCGGGGTTCGGTTCCACGAACAGCCCCGCCGCAAAGCTGGCGATCAGATAGCCATGGGCCACGCGGTCGTCGAAGAAGGGGTTGGCCTTGGCGGCGTCGCTGTCCATGTGGGCATAGAAGGTGTCGCCGGTGAAATGCGCGAAATGCTCGACATCCTCCTGCGTCACCTGGCGCGCCGCCGTAACCAACTGGTCGCCGATGCGCAGTTCGGCCAGCGACTTGCGGAAGGGATGGTCGCCCGCCTGGGTATCCGCGCCCTCGATCCAGCGGCCCGTGACGGCGGACAGCAGGCGGGGCGTGCCCTGGACGGCGGTGCGCTGCATGAAATGCTTGACGCCCCGGATGCCGCCCATCTCCTCGCCCCCGCCGGCGCGGCCGGGGCCGCCATGGACCAGCGGTGCCAGGGGCGAGCCATGCCCGGTGGACGACTTGGCCGAGGCGCGGTTCCCGATCAGCACCCGCCCATGGAAGGGCGCCACGCCCAGAACCACGCGTTCGGCCACATCCCTGTCGTCGGTGAAAACGGAAGACACCAGCGACCCACGCCCGCGGGCGGCAAGCGCCACCGCTTCGTCAAGGTCGTCATAGGCCATGACGGTGGACACCGGGCCGAAAGCCTCGCAATCATGGACCGGCGCGGCCTCGAAGGGCTTGTCCGCGTAAAGCAGGACCGGGTTCAGGAAGGCGCCCTTTTCGGCGTCGCCCGATCCGATGCGCACGTCATCGGGGTTGCCCGCCACGATTTCCGCCACCGCCTGCAATTCGCGGATGCGCGCCCGAACCTCGTCCCGCTGGCCCAGGCTGGCAAGCGGACCCATGCGCGTGCCTTCCTCGCCAGGCAGGCCCAAGGCAGTCTTGTCCAGGCGGTCGCGCAGGGCGGCGATCAGCGCGTCAACCTGACCGCGCGGCGCGATGACGCGGCGGATCGCGGTGCATTTCTGGCCCGCCTTGCTGGTCATCTCGCGCGCGACTTCCTTCACGAAAAGGTCGAACTCGGGCGTGCCCGCCACCGCGTCGGGGCCCAGGATGGTGGCGTTCAGGCTGTCGGCCTCCATCGTGAAGCGGACGGAATGGTTCACGATCGCGGGATGCGTCTTCAGCTTGCGGCCCGTGTGGGCGGACCCGGTGAAGGTCACGGCGTCCTGTTCGGTCACATGGTCCAGCAGGTCGCCCACCGATCCGCAGACCAGTTGCAGCGCGCCTTCGGGCAGGATGCCGGTGTCGATGATGCGGCGCACCACCAGTTCGGTCAGATAGGCGGTCTGGCTGGCGGGTTTGACCAGGCAGGGCACGCCCGCCAGCAGCGTGGGCGCGATCTTTTCCAGCATCCCCCAGACGGGGAAGTTGAAGGCGTTGATGTGGATCGCCACGCCATGCAGCGGCGACAGGATATGCTGGGCGCTGAAGCTGTTGTCCTTGGACAGGGGCTCCACGTCGCCATCGGTCAGCACGCGGGTGTTGGGCAATTCGCGCCGGCCCTTCGATGCGAAGGTCAGCATGGTGCCGATGCCCCCCTCGATATCCACCCAGCCGTCGGAACGGGTCGCGCCGGTATGCAGGCTTTCCGCGTAGAAGTCTTCCTTCTGCGCCATCAGCGCCAGGCCAAGCGCCTTCAGCATTCCCGCGCGTTCGTGGAAGGTCATGGCCCGCAGCATTGGCCCCGCCTTGGCGCGGCCATGGTCGAGCGCCGCCCGGAAATCCAGGCCGGTCGAGTCGATGGTCGCCACCGGATCGCCGGTGGCCGCGTCCAGCAGCAACTGGCCTTCCTTCGCGCCGGGCACCCATTCCCCGCAGAGATAGCTTTCCAGCCGGCGCGGCGCGCGAAGCGTGATGGTCATGGCTTGTCCTTCCAGTGATCGAAAGCCGCTGGGTCAAAGACCCAAGGCAGCCAGATGTTCGTTCGTCAGCTGTTCCCAGCGGGCCAGCAGCGTTTCATTCGGGGTGCGGCGGATGCCAAGCCGCGCCTGCGTCTGATAGCGGGCCGAGTTGGCGACGCCGAAGCCCGCCGCGACGCGGGGCCGCCAATAGGCGATGCTCGCCTGCGTCTGCGCGCGGCCCGCATCGCTTTCCACGATCCGCGTCAGCCCCTTCAGGCCCAGTTCGGCATGGCGCGCCTCGCGCGGGGCGATCTCGCGAAAGACCTCGGCCAGGGGGGCATAGGAGATGCGGGTCAGTTCCTGCATCTGCACGCCGGTCGCCAGGCCCTGCAGCACGTTCATCACCACGGCATCGGTCCAGCCGTTGATCGGGTAATGGAACACCGACAGCCGCATGTCGCCTTCGCGGCGGGTCGCGCCCAGGTCGGTGTCGCGGTCGACGCGGGCGGCCCAGTCGTGCTGGGTCTGATAGCGGCCCGTGTCGGTGCCGAAATCGCCCATCACCGCCAGAACGCGTTCCGCATGGTCGGCCTTTTCCAGCGTGATCCGGCTGGCGGCAATGCGTTCGCGGATGCCGGGCGCGAAGTTGATGGACGATGCGAAGCCGGCCGATGCCGCCAGTTCGCTGTCCACGAAGGACGACATCAGCCGCATCAACTCGCCGCGATAGCGGGCGGGCACGTTGCCGGGCGCGGTCAGGACGCCGCCCTGGGCCAGATAGTCCTCGATGTTCATCGTGTCAGACATGAGCCACCCTCATTCGTCATAGGTCACGACCACGCGGTCGGTCAGCGGATAGGACTGGCAGGACAGGACATAGCCCGCGCGCACCTCGTAATCCTCAAGCGCGTGGTTCACGGCCATCTCGACCTCGCCTTCCAGCACCTTGCAGCGGCAGGTGGAACAGACGCCCGCCTTGCAGGAATAGGGCGCGTCCATGTTGCTGGCGATGGCGGCGTCCAGGATCGTCTGGCCTTCGCGCGGCATGGTGAAGCTGCGGGTGGCGCCGTCCAGCGTCACCGTGGCCTGCGTTCCCTCGCCCGCTTCGGTGGCCTTGGACACCGGGCGGGCCTTGGCGCGGCCCGGCTGGCTGGAGGCGAAGAGTTCGAACCGGATCTGGTCGTCGCGCAGCCCGTGGTCGCGCAGGGACTGCGCCACGGTCAGCATCATTGGTTCCGGCCCGCAGATGAAGGCGGCATCCACCGATCTCGGGTCGATCCAGCGCTGGAACAGCTGGGTCATCTTGTCCGCGTCGATGCGGCCGGTGAACAGGTCGATCTCCTGCGCCTCGCTCTCCAGCACATGCAGGACCGAGAAGCGGCCGAGGTAAAGGTTCTTCAGATCCTCAAGCTCCTCGTGGAACATGATGCTGCTGATCTGGCGGTTGGCATAGACCAGCGTGAAGCGCGACCGGGGTTCCCGCCGCAGCACCGTCTTGACGATGGACAGGACCGGCGTGATCCCCGAACCTGCGGCGAAACCGACGTAATGGCGCGCGGCATCCGGGTCCAAGGGCAGGGAAAACTTGCCCATCGGCGGCATCGCCTCGATCTCGTCGCCGGGCGCCAGGTTCTCGTTGGCCCAGGTCGAGAAGGCGCCCCCATCGACACGCTTGATGCCCACCTGCAGGCAGCCGTCATCGACGCCCGCGCAGATGGAATAGGACCGGCGCAGTTCCTCGCCGTCGAAATCACGGCGGAAGGTCAGGTATTGCCCCTGGGTGAAGTCGAACAGGGCGCGATCCTCGTCGCGGGGGGCCAGGGTCACGACGACCGCATCGCGGGTTTCGCGGCGCACATCGGTGACCTTCAGGGGCAGAAAGCGTGCCATCGGGATGTCTTTCCTTGGGCGTGCAGTCAGATGCACTTGAAATAGTCGAAGGGTTCCAGGCAGTCGGTGCAGCGATAGCTGGCCTTGCAGGGGGTCGAGCCGAACTGGCTGACCTTTTGCGTATGGGTCGATCCGCAGCGCGGGCACTGGATGGTCAGGTTGTTGCCCATCAGCCGCGACACCCGGCCCGCCAGAACGCCATCCGCCGCCGTGCCATCGACAGGGGGCGCGATGCCATAGGCGCGCAGCTTCTCGCGCCCCTCGGCGGTGATCCAGTCGGTCGTCCAGGCGGGGGCAAGCTGGCGCTTCAACACCAGTTTCTCGATGCCGTGGCTGCGCAGGGCGGTCTCGATGTCCAGGTTGATGACGCCCGTCGCGGGACAGCCGGAATAGGTCGGCGTGACCGTGACGACCAGGGTGTCGCCCTGCCATTGCACGTCGCGGATGATGCCCAGGTCGGTCAGGCTGATGACGGGGATTTCCGGGTCCGGCACCTGCGACAGCCATTCCCAGATCTGGTCGGTATGGGGCAGCGTGGTGACGGACATGGCATCACCACCTGGCGCCGGGATAGGCGCGCTGCAGGAACTGCATCTCGGCCAGGATATAGCCCAGATGTTCCGTGTGGACGCCCTTCTTGCCGCCGGGATTCCTGACTCCGTGCTGCCAGGCCTCGGCCGGCGCGGCCAGCGTCGCCTCGTCCAGGACCGCCGCGACGGTCTTGTCCCAGGCGGCTTTCAGCGAGGATGGAAGCGGCGCGATGCCCGCCTCGGACATGGCCTGATCGACGGCGTCGTCCACGAACATCTCGCCCGTATAGGACCACAGCTTCGTCAACGCGGCCTGCATCCGGCGGCGGCTTTCGTCCGAGCCGTCGCCCAGCCGGATCACCAGGTCGGCAGACCGTTCCAGGTGATAGGCGACCTCTTTTTCCGCCTTGGCGGCGATATCGGCCACGCGGCTGTCGGCCGAAGCCTTCAACGCCCGCAGCAGTTCGATATGGAAGGCGTCGAACAGGAACTGACGCATCAGCGTGATGCCGAAATCGCCGTTCGGAAGCTCGACCAGCAGCAGGTTGCGGAAGGCGCCCGCGTCGCGCAGATAGGCCAATGCGTCGGCGTCGCGGCCGCGGCCCTCGACCTCGCCGGCAAGGCCCAGCCAAAGCTGGCATTGGCCGATCAGGTCAAGCGCCTGGTTGGCAAGGGCGATGTCTTCTTCGAGGGCCGGGGCGTGGCCGCACCATTCCGACACGCGATGGCCCAGGATCAGGCAGTTGTCGCCCAGCCGTTGCAGGAATTCCACGAATTCGGGCTGCCCGGCATCAGGGGCGGGCACCGCCACATGGCCGCTGTCGGCCAGGGCCTGACCGGCAAGCGCGGTCAGGTTCGGGGTGGTCATGTCGGGAAGGGACGGCATCACATATGCCCCACTTCATCGGGAATGTCGAAGAAGGTCGGGTGGCGATAAACCTTGCTGTTGGACGGATCGAACAGCGGGCCCTTTTCCGAAGGCGAGGACGCGGTGATGTCATTGGCCTTCACGACCCAGATCGACACGCCCTCGTTGCGGCGGGTATAGACGTCGCGGGCGTTGCGGATCGCCATTTCCGCGTCGGGGGCGTGCAGGCTGCCGACATGGCGGTGGTTCAGGCCGTGCTGGCCCCGGATGAAGATTTCCCAAAGCGGCCATTCGCTGGACATGATGACTCCTCCCAAAGCTGCGGGGATGTGGCTGGCAGGGCGGGCGCGATTGCGCCCGTCGTTATTCGGCGGCGTGGCGGGCGGCGCGGGCGCGTTCGTCGGCCTTGGCGGCATGGGCCATCAGCCCGTCGCGGAACCAGGCGCCGTCTTCCCAGGCCTTGACGCGGGCGCCCAGGCGTTCGGCGTTGCAGGGGCCGTTCCCGGCGATCACGGCGAAGAATTCCGTCCAGTCGGGCTCGCTGAAATCATAGCCGCCCTTTTCCTCGTTCCATTTCAGGTCCGGGTCGGGGATGGTCAGGCCCAGGTATTCGGCCTGCGGCACGGTCTGGTCCACGAACTTCTGGCGCAGTTCGTCATTGGTGTTCATCTTGATCTTCCACGCCATCGACTGGGCGGAATGGACCGAGTCCTTGTCGGACGGCCCGAACATCATCAGCGCAGGATACCAGAAGCGGTTCAGCGCGTCCTGCGCCATGGCCTTCTGTTCCGGGGTGCCCGCGCACATCTTCATCATGATGTCGTAGCCCTGCCGCTGGTGGAACGACTCCTCCTTGCAGATGCGGATCATCGCGCGGGAATAGGGACCGTATGACGTGCGCTGCAGCGGCACCTGGTTCATGATCGCCGCACCATCGACCAGCCAGCCGACCGCGCCCATGTCGGCCCAGGTCAGGGTGGGATAGTTGAAGATCGACGAATACTTCATGTTGCCGCTGTGCAGCTTTTCCAGAAGTTCGTCGCGCGACACGCCCAGGGTTTCGGCGGCGCAATACAGGTACAGGCCGTGGCCCGCCTCGTCCTGGACCTTGGCCAGCAGGATCGCCTTGCGTTCCAGCGTGGGCGCGCGGGTGATCCAGTTGCCTTCGGGAAGCTGGCCCACGATTTCCGAATGCGCGTGCTGACCGATCTGGCGGATCAGCGTCTTGCGATAGCCTTCGGGCATCCATTCCTTCGGCTCGATCTTCTCGTTCCGGTCGATGCGGTCCTGGAAGGCGATCTCCTCGGGCGTCATGTCCTCGCGGGATTTCGACCCTTCGGATTTGACCAGCTGTGCATACATGGCAGTCTCTCCTTCTCAGACGCGTTCGATGATGATGGCGATGCCCTGGCCCACGCCGACGCACATCGTGCAAAGGGCGTATTTCCCGCCGGTGCGGATCAGCTGGTACATCGCGGTGGTGACAAGCCGGGCGCCGGACATGCCCAAGGGGTGCCCGATGGCGATGGCACCGCCATTCGGGTTCACGCGCGGATCGTCGTCGGCGATTCCCAAGTCACGAAGCACGGCCAATCCCTGCGCGGCAAAGGCTTCGTTCAATTCTATCACATCCATCTGGTCCAGCGACAGGCCCGCGCGGGCCAGGACCTTGCGAACCGCAGGCACCGGGCCGATGCCCATGATGCGCGGTTCCACGCCCGCCGCGGCCATGGCGATGATCCGCGCCCTTGGCGTCAGGCCCTGCGCACGGGCCGCGTCCTCGGACAGGATCGCAAGGGCCGCCGCGCCGTCGTTCACGCCCGATGCGTTGCCCGCCGTCACCGTCAGGTCGGGGCCGTTCACGCCGCGCAGCTTGGCCAGCGTCTCGACCGTGGTGCCGGGGCGGGGATGTTCGTCGGTATCGACCGTGATGGGGTCGCCCTTCTTCTGGGGCACATGCACCGGCACGATCTCGTCGCGGAAGATGCCCGCGGCCTGGGCTGCGGCCCAGCGTTCCTGGCTGCGCGCGGCGAAGGCGTCCTGGTCTGCGCGGCTGATGCCGTAATCCGCCGCCACATTGTCGGCGGTTTCGGGCATCGAGTCGGTGCCATGGGCCTTCTTCAGCGCCGGGTTCGGGAAGCGCCAGCCGATGGTGGTGTCATAAACGACATTCTGGCGCGAAAAGGCGGCTTCCGCCTTGGGCATCACGAAGGGCGCGCGGGTCATCGACTCGACCCCGCCCGCGACCATGAAGTCGCAATCGCCCGCCCGGATCGCGCGGGCCGCCATGCCGATGGCGTCCATGCCCGACCCGCACAGCCGGTTGACCGTGGTGCCCGGCACGCCGATGGGCATTCCCGACAGCAGCACGGCCATGCGGGCCACGTTGCGGTTATCCTCGCCCGCCTGGTTGGCGCAGCCCAAGATCACGTCGTCCACCGCGGACCAGTCCGCATCCGGGTTGCGCGACATCAGCGCCTGCAACGGCAGCGCCGCCAGATCGTCGGCGCGGATCGAGGCAAGCGCCCCGCCATAGCGGCCGACCGGCGTGCGGATCGCGTCGCAGATGAAGGCTTCGGACATACGGACCCCCAGTCATTTCCAGATGAGGCCGATGATTCTCCCAATTCATCGACCGATTGGTCAGCTTATAGCAGCCGACACATTACATCGTAAACAGAAATGTGCATTATGCTGTAATGTTTCAAGCAAGCGCCGAAAGCCGCGCCTGCGTGCGGGATGTGGCTTCGGGCAGGGGGCCATCCTCGCCCTCCATCACGCGGGCGACATGTGCTTCTGCCAGCGGGGTCAGGGCGGTATAAAGGTCGCGGAACAGGGCCTGCGCATCCGTTCCCGGCCAGCCAGGGGGCAGGGCCTCGGGCGGAAGGCCGGGATCGCGCAGCAGGACGCCGCGATACAGATGCACCAGCAGCAGCCGCGCGATCAACGCGTCCTCGGCCGAGAGGTCGGCGGCTGCAAGGGGTCCGAAGCGGTCCAGCACCATGCGATAGCCCTGGGCAAGCGCCTCCAGATCCCAGAACCCTGCCAGCCGGGGCAACTGGTCCGTCCCGGCCAGGGGTACCGCGCGCAGGACCAGCCCACCCCCATCCGGCAGATCGTCCCGCGCCGGGCAGATCCACAGATCGCCCCCCATGCGCGCCATGCGGTGGCGGCGGGCCAGCCCCTCGGGCATGTCGGGATGCAGCATGATCAGCCAGTCGCCCGAAGGCCGGGGCCGGGCGTAAAGCAGCTGCGCGGCATCCGCGAATTCGGCGCGGGCAGCAGGGGCCAGGCGATAGAAGCTGCGCCGCCCGACCCGTTCGCCTTCCAGCCGCCCTGCGGCGACCAGGCGCGACACGGCCGTGCGCACCAGGTTCTCGCTGATGCCGATGCGGGCGCAGATGTCGATCAGGCTGCCGATCCACAGGACCTCGCCGCGCGGCACCACCACGTCGCCATAGACGGTGACGATGAAGGAACCGGCGGTGATCGGCAGTCCCGCCGTCAAGCGCTGGATCAGGTCGGTCTGGGTCATCGGCGCATCCGGTAGGGGGGTCGCAGTCCGGGGCCTAGGGGCAGGGCGGCGGGATGTCAAACCGGGTCGGTAGGGCAGATGCCCGCGGTGAACAGAACCTCGCGGGCGATGGCGCGCAGGTGGCCGCGCATGATGATGCCCGCCTGGGCTTCGTCGCGGGCGCAGATCGCCTCGACCAGGGCGCGGTGTTCGTGCCTGGACCGCCGCCAATACTCTGCATGGTCCAGCCAAAGGGGCCAGATCGGCGCCAGCCGCCACCGCAGGTCGCCGCAGACCCGGCCCAGTTCGGCGTTCCTCGTCATCCGGCAGATCCGGTCATGCAGGTCCAGGCCCATCCGCCGATAGGCGTCGGGATCCACATCCTGCATCCTGCCGACCAGTTCCTCGATGGCGATTATGTCGGAGGGGGATGCCCGGCGGGCCGCAAGGCTGGCGCACAGGCCCGAGATTTCGCCCAGGGCCTCGAAGCGGTCCAGCAGCAGCACGGGGTCGGGGACCGTGACCCGCACGCCCGCCTCGGGATGGCGTTCCGCCATGCCGCAGGCGCAGACCTGATCGACGGCCTTGCCCATCAGGGCATCCGCCGGGTCCGTGCCCTGCCGGTCAAGGCGCGTGCCGGCGGGAAGGCTGCCCCCCAGGATCGCCCGAATGATCTGTTCTGCAAGCGGGGTCGCATCAAGGGACATCATCCCCTTTTGGATCGCAGCGGCCCGGCTTATACAAGCCACGGATCCGCGAAGTCCGAAGGAGTCGTTAATGTCCCTGCGCAGGGCCGAGGCCGTGCTGGCCCGTTTCGGCTTCGACCGCTACATGCTGATGCTGGTGCTGACGGTTGTGCTGGCGACGGTGCTGCCCGCGCATGGCATGGGGGCGGCGATCCTGTCCCATGTGACCTATTGGGTGATCGCGCTTCTGTTCTTTCTTTACGGCGCCAAGCTGTCGACGGCGACCATCGTGGCGGGGCTTGCGAACTGGCGGCTGCAGCTTTCGGTGCTGGCGCTGACCTTTCTGCTGTTTCCGATCCTTGCCCTGGCGTTGAAGCCGCTGTCGCTGATCTGGCTGCCAACGGCCATCGGGGTGGGGTTCCTTTACATCGGCTGCCTGCCCTCGACAGTGCAAAGCTCGGTCGCGTTCACGGCCGTGTCGGGCGGCAATGTCGCCGGGGCGGTTTGCGCGGCGTCCATTTCGAACCTGATCGGGGTGGTTCTGTCGCCCTTGCTGTTCGCGCTGCTGATCCCACAGGGCACCGGCTATGGGGTCGAGCCTTCGGCGATCTGGAAGATCGTCCAGCAGATCCTGCTGCCCTTCGCGGCAGGGCAGTTGTGCCGCCCGCTTTTGGCGGGCTGGCTGGCGCGATATCGCAAGCCCACGATCATCGTGGATCGCGGGTCGATCCTGCTGATCGTCTATGCGGCCTTTTCGGCGGGCGTGGTGAACGGCATCTGGCAGGTGATCTCGGCCCCGTCGCTGGGCGTGCTGGTGGCCCTGTGCCTGGTCCTTCTGGCCATGGTGATGGGCGCGGCGGTGCTGGTCGCGCGCCTGGCGGGGATGGATCATGCCGATCTGATGGCGGTCCTGTATTGCGGATCGACGAAAAGCCTTGCCACCGGGCTGCCGATGGCGGGGATCCTGTTCGCGGGGCAGGACATATCGCTGGTCATCCTGCCCTTGATGGTGTTCCACCTGCTGCAACTGGCGGTCTGCGCGGTGATATCGCAGCGCATGGCAGGGCGGCTGGACCTGAGGGCGGCGGAATGACCCCAAGCATCACCCTGATCACCACCGGCGGCACCATCGCCAGCCAGCAGAACGCCGATGGATCCAGCACCCCCAGCCTGGACGGGCAGGCGCTGCTGTCCCGGCTGGGCGATCTGCCGCCGGTCCGGCTGCGCGTGGCCGATCTGATGGCGCGGGATTCGTCCACCCTGACGCTGGCCGACATGCAGGCGATCAGCGACGCAAGCGGGGCCGAACTTGCCGGCGGGGCTGCGGGCGTGGTGATCCTGCACGGCACCGACGCGATGGAGGAAACCGCCCTGCTGCTGGCCCTGCAGCATCCCGGCGCGCCCGTGGTGCTGACCGGGGCGCAGTTCACCGACGACCACCCGCAGGCCGACGGTCCCGCCAACATAGCCGCCGCGATCCGGGCGGTTCTGGAGGGCGGGGGCGTGCGGCTGGCCTTCGGCGGGCGGGTTCTGCCCGCCTGGGGTCTGGTCAAGCACGCGACCGACAGCGCAGACGCCTTCCGCCTGGCGGCCGAGGCCGTGGCGCCGGACGTGACGCTTCGCGCCCCGGTGGGCGCGGTGCGTGTGGATGTGGTGGCGATCCATCCCGGCGCAGATGCCACGCATCTGGACGCCAGCCTTGCGGCGGGGGTGCAGGGGATCGTGCTGGCGGCGCTTGGATCCGGGAACGCGTCCTCTGCGATCAGGGACGGGGTGGCGCGCGCCCATGCGGCGGGGGTGCCGGTGGTGATCTCCAGCCGGGTGCCGATGGGGCGGCTGGCCGCAAGCTATGGCGGGGGCGGGGGCGGGCATGACCTGGTCCGCGCCGGGGCGGTGCTGTCGCGCGTGCTGCGGCCCGGTCAGGCGCGGGTGCTGCTGGCCGCGCTGATCGCGGCGGGACAGGTGGAGCGGGCGGCGGAGCTTTTCGGTTAGGCCTCCGCTGACGGGGGCGCCATGCCGGACGACAGGCGCCGCAAAATGCCTATTCTTTCGCCATCTGCCCCCGCCGATCCATTTCCGCCCCCTGCCCGGCATTGCGCCCGGTCCATGCCGCGTGCAAGCAGAACCCATGTCGAAGCGCCTTCTGATCGTTGTCGTCGAACCCGACCCGGACCGGGCGCAGCCCATCGCTGACGGGTTGCGGGATGCGGGCGACCACGACATCCGCATCATCGCCGAACAGTCCGGCCTGGCTCGCCAGGTGGCCGAACTGCGCCCCGACGTGGTGCTGATCGACATCGCCAACCCTTCGCGCGACATCCTCGAGGAACTGGCCCTGGCGTCAGGTCCCTCGGAACGGCCCGTGGCGATGTTCGTGGACCGGTCGGACGAGGGGCTGACCCTCGCCGCGATCGAGGCCGGGATTTCCGCCTATGTCGTGGACGGTCTGCGCCCCGAACGGTTGAAGCCCGTCCTGGACGCGGCCATCGCGCGGTTCCACATCTTCCAGCAGATGCGCGCCGAACTGGCCGCCACCCGCGCCGCGCTTGAGGAACGCAAGATCATCGACCGGGCCAAGGCGGTGCTGATGAAGGCGCGGGGCATCGACGAGGAAGCCGCCTATGCCCTGCTGCGCAAGACTGCGATGGACCAGGGCAAGCGCCTGGCCGACATCGCGCAGCAGCTTGTCATGGCGGCGGGGCTTCTGGGACGATGATGACGCTGCGCCTGGGCTATGTCCCCCTGATCGACGCCGCGCCGCTGATCGTCGCGCAGGAGCTGGGCTTCGCGGCCGAGGAAGGGCTGACCCTGGATCTGGTCCGCCTGGGGGCCTGGGCGCAGGCGCGCGACATGCTGGGCGCGGGGCTGATCGACGGCGCGCAGATGCTGGTGCCCATGCCCGTGGCGCAGGCGCTTGGGCTGGGACCGTCGCTGCCTGCGATGGATCTGGTGATGGTCCTGTCCCATGGCGGGCAGGCGGTGGCGGTCAACCGCGACCTGGAACGCCGCCTGCGCGACGCAGGCCATGATTTCGCCTTTGACGATGCCCGCGCCGCCAGGATGGCCTTGCGCGGGGTTGCGGCGGGGCGGCGGCTTCGCGTGGGGGTGCCGTTTCCCTTTTCCACCCAGTCCGAACTGGTGCGCCACTGGCTGACGGGCTGCGGATTCCCGCCTGCCGACCTGGACCTGATCACCGTGCCGCCACCGATGATGGCCGATGCCGTGGCGCGCGGGGATGTGGATGCCTTCTGCGCGGGCGAACCCTGGGCCAGCTTTGCCGTGGAACGCGGCTTGGCCGCGCTACTGCTGCCCGGCATCGCCATCTGGGCCGCGCCGCCGGAAAAGGGCCTGGTCCTGCTGCGCGGCTTTGCGGAGGCGCGCCCTGCGGAAACCGGCGCCTTGATGCGAGCGGTCTGGCGCGCGGGGCGGTGGCTGGACGATCCCGATCATCGCGGCACGGCGGCGGAAATCCTGTCGCGTCCGGCCTATCTGAACCTGCCCCCGGACCTGGCCGAACGGGGTCTGACCGGGCGCCTGACGATTTCCGGCCGGGGCGAGATGCGAAAGGTGCCGGGCTTTGTGGCCTTCAACGCGGGCGCGGCCAGCTTTCCCTGGAAAAGCCTGGCCGCGCTGTTCGCCGCGCGCATCGCCAACCGGCACGGATTGGACCGGCAAGCGGCCATGGCGCGTGCCATGGATCATTTCCGCACCGACCTTTACCGCCTGCACCTGCGCCCGGCGGGCGCGCCGCTGCCCGGCGCCTCGCAACGGGTCGAGGGTGCCTTGGCCCAGGATCGGTCCGTCGCCGCCGAACGCGGCGGGATGATTCTGCGCGCCGATGCCTTCTTCGACGGCTTCAGCTTCGATCCCGCATCCGCGAACTGACCAAAAGCCGGGCATCGCGCGCAATCTTTCCGCGTTGATCGCCCGCAGCGCCAAAGGCGGGCAACCGAAGGCTTGTCACGGCCGCGCCCCATGGCGATCCTGCACCCATGGCCCGGCGCAATGGCGCGCCAGCGGCCCGCCCGCAACGATGCGGCATTTCCCCAAGCGTGACGACGACGCCGGCCCCTGGAGGCCCGGTTTCCGCGCATCGACCGCCTTCGCCGCATTGTCCCGAAAGGAACGCCCATGTCCTATGTCACCCCACCCGATTTCGCCCGAAAGATGATCGACGCCGGAGAGGCCAAGGTCTTCATGTCCGCCAAGGATACGTTGATCCGCGCCTATATGGCGGGCGCGATCCTGGCCCTGGCCGCAGCCTTTGCCGTGACCGTCACCGTGAACACCGGCAATCCGCTGATCGGCGCGCTGCTGTTCCCCGTGGGCTTCTGCATGCTGTATCTTCTGGGCTTCGACCTGCTGACGGGCGTCTTCACGCTGGTGCCGCTGGCCCTGATCGACAGGCGCCGGGGTGTCACGCTGCGCGGGATGCTGCGCAACTGGGGCCTGGTCTTCGCGGGCAATTTCGCGGGCGCCTTCACCGTGGCGATCTTCATGGCGATCATCGTGACCTTCGGCTGGTCCGAGGCCCCGAACGCCGTGGGCGAGAAGATCGGCCATATCGGCGAAGGGCGCACCGTCGGCTATGCGGCCCATGGCGCGGCGGGGATGCTGACGCTGTTCGTGCGTGCGGTCATGTGCAACTGGATGGTGTCCACCGGCGTGGTCGCCGCGATGATGTCCACCAGCGTGTCGGGCAAGATCATGGCGATGTGGATGCCGATCCTGATCTTCTTCTACATGGGGTTCGAACATTCCATCGTGAACATGTTCCTGTTCCCGGCGGGTCTGCTGCTGGGGGGCAACTTCACGATCATGGACTACATGATCTGGAACGAGATCCCCACGGTCATCGGCAACCTGGTCGGCGGGCTGACCTTCGTGGGCGCGATGATCTATGCCACGCATCACAAGACCTCGCCCGAACTGGACCGCGACCCGGCGCCTGCGCCCGTGGCCGTTCCGGCGGAATGAACGCGTTCAGGGCGGCGAAAGCTGGATCCGCCACCCGCCCGAGGCATTGACCTGAACGCGATAGGTGCCGGGCGTCTCGATCAGGAAATGCCCGGTTCCCGCGCCGCCGTGATGCAGGTTCTGGGCCACCGCGTCGGTGGCGTCGTCCAGAAGATAGGCCACCAGGATCGCGTCGTCGCTGGCAAAGCCCAGAACCTGCGGCGCGGCGATGGTGAACGGCCCGGCCATGCCGCTGCCCTTGCCCTGGAAGGCCGTGGCGGGTGCCAGGGGCAGGGCGTCGTAACAGGCAAGCCGCGCCCCGTCATCGGGCAGGGCGCGGCAACCGGCCAGATCGGCATGGGCGGGGACCGCCAGCAGCCCCGCGAGGATCACCAATCGACGGGGCACCCGGTGCAGTTCTCCATGTGGACGCCTTCCCAGATGGTGAAGCGGTTGGTGTTGTCGCCCAAGGTCGCATCGGCCAGATCGGCGTTATAGAATTTCGCCTCGGACAGGTTGGCGGCGACGATGGTCGTGCCGACGAAGCGCCCCTTGCTGGCCCAGACGGCCTCCATCGACACGGCGGTCAGGTTCGATGCGCTGAAGTCGATCCCGGCCATGCGGGAATAATCCAGATTCGCCCCGGTCAGGTCGGCGTCGCGGATTGTGGCGCCCTGCAGATAGGTTTCCGACAGATCGGCCCCGCGCAGGTCCGCCCCCGTCAGCGTGGCGCCCTTCAGTTGGGCACCGCGCAGGTTCGCGCGCACCAGCCGCGCGCCTGTCAGGTCCGCCCCGTTCAGCGACATCCCCGACAGATCCTGGTGGGACAGGTCCACGCCGGGGCAGGACGCGCCGGGCTTCAATTCGCAGCCGTCGATGGTCTGCGGGCCTTCGGGCCGGTCGTCGGTATCGGTGATGACCGGATAGCCCGCGCCCGACAGCGGGTCGGCCATGGCTGCATGGGCGCAAGGGGCCGCCAGCATCAGGGCCAGGGCGATGGAATGGCGATACATGGTTCCTCCCACGGGAAAGGGGCGGGGGCAAACCCCCGCCCGCGTGATCACTGGGCCGAGGCCAGCAGTTCGTTCGGGATCTCGAAGACCCAGAACGACCCACCCTGGCTGACCTGCGTCGTCAGTTGCGCCATGTCCCCGCCCCACAGCGGCACAGCCCCGCCATAGCCCGAGGCGATGCCCAGGTACTGCTTGCCGTCCATTTCCCAGGTGATCGGGCTGCTGACGATCCCCGACCCGGTCTGGAACTTCCACAACTCCTCGCCGGTCTGGGCGTTGAAGGCCTTGACGTAACCGTCCGAGGTGCCGGTGAAGACCAGGTTGCCCCCGGTCGCCAGCGTGCCCGCCCACAGCGGGAATTCCTCCTTGTGTTCCCAGACCTTCTCGCCGGTGGCGGGGTCGAAGGCGCGCAGGGTGCCGATCTGGTCGTCATACAGCCGCTTGATGCGGAAGCCCTGGCCCAGATAAGCCGCGCCCGCCTGGTAGGTCACGTTTTCCGTCCAGTAATCCTCGGTCCAGTTGTTCGCGGGGACATAGAACAGGCCAGTGTCCTTGGAATAGGCCATCGGGTTCCAGTTCTTGCCGCCCAGGAACGGCGGCGTGACCTGGATGGTGGCGCCTTTCGTCTCGCCTTCCTCGGGCAGGGGCGGACGCTGGCCCTCGACCTCGATCGGGCGGCCGGTTTCCAGGTCGATGCCCTTGGCCCAGGTGATCTGGTCCACGAAGGGGAAGGCGTTCAGCAGCGCGGTGGGCTTGTTGATCTCGGTGCCGCGCTCGGCCAGCTTGTCGGTGTCGGTCACATAGAAGAAGCCGTTGCGGTCGGCATGCGCCCCCGCGCGGTGGGTGTTGCCGTCCTTGTCGGTATAGTCGAACAGGATGATCTCGTTGTTGCCGGAAAAGTCCCAGGCGTCGTTCGGGGTGTGCTGATAGAAGCCCACCACCTCGCCATTGGTCGGGTTCACATAGGCCTGGCCCGAGGTATAGAGGCTGTCATAGTCCTTGAAGTTGCCGTCCTGCGAGCGCGCCCAGGTATTCCACGGGGCCGGGTTGCCTGTGCCCACGACGATGGTGTTGGTTGCCACGTCGAAGGCCGCCGACTGCCAGGGGGCGCCGCCGCCGTGGCTCCATGCCTCGACCTTCGACCCGTCGGGATTGACCGGCCAGCTTGGCGCGTCGGGGTTGCCGGTGGGGGTGCTTTCGGCCCCCGCCAGCGTGCCCTTGTGCCCTTCGACGAAGGGGCGCATCCACAATTCCTCGCCCGTGTCGGGGTCGCGGGCGTAAAGGCGGCCGATGACGCCGAATTCGTCGCCCGAGCTTCCGTGGATCAGCATCACCTTGCCGGATTCCGCGTCCTTGATGATGGTGGGTGCGCCGGTCAGGGTATAGCCGACCTTGTGGTCTGCGAATTTCTCGCGCCATTCGACCTTGCCGGTTTCCTTGTTCAGCGCATAGACGCTGGCGTCCAGGGCGCCGAAGAACACCTTGTCGCCATAGATCGCCGCGCCCCGGTTGATGACGTCGCAGCAGGGGCGGATGTCGTCGGGCAGCCGGGCCTCGAACTTCCATTTCCGTTCGCCGGTCTTGGCGTCAAGCGCCCACATGCGGCTGTAGCTGCCGGTGATATAGATCGTGCCGTCATGGACGATGGCCTGGGTTTCCTGGCCGCGCTGCTTTTCGTCCCCGAAGGAAAAGGCCCAGGCCGGGCGCAGGTGCCGGACGGTTTCGGTGTTGATCTGGTTCAGGCTGGAATACCGCTGGGCGTTGTTGCCCATGCCGTACATCAGCACGTCGCTGGTCGTTTCGTGGTCGTTCAGGATGTCTTCCCAGGTGACATCCTTGGCCATGGCGGCCGACAGGCCCCCCGCGACCAGCAGCGCAAGGGCGCTGACGGACGGGATGGTGAAAGATTTGCGCATTCTCTCCTCCTTGATGGCAAACTTCGTTTCTGGTCGTCTGTCAGACGCTGCCGCCGATGACGGGCAGGGCGCTGATTTCGTGCGCGCGCCATTGCTGGACGGTGGCGCGGCGGTATTCGGCGGGGTTGGCGGCAAGCGCCGCGAAGGCGGGCATGGGTCCTGCGGCAAGCGCCTCGATCGGGGTCAGGCCCAGGTTGGCGGCGGCGTCCATGCGGGCGGCGAAGGCGTCAAGATAGGCCAGCGTCTGCGCGACCGCGCGGCTGTCGCGGTGAAAAGGGCCGTGGCCGGGGATGGTGCCCGTGACGGGCAGCCCGCCAAGCCTGGACAGGGCTGCGCGCCACGCCGCAATGTCGGCGTCGGGAAAGCTGGGCACACGGTCCAGGAACAGCAGGTCGCCGGCGATCAGCGTGCCGGTGGGGCCGTCGATCAGCGCCAGATCGGCGGGGGTGTGCCCCGACAGCGCCATGACGGACAGCCCGCGCCCGCCAAGCGTCAGGTCTCCTTCGACGGCTACCGTGGGGGGCAGGGGCGCGGTGCCCTGCATCCACGACCCGAGGATCCGGTACAGCCCATCCGACAGCGCCTGCGCCCCGGCCTTCTGCGCTGCGATGCAACCGGGCAGCGCATGGATCGGACGATCCGCAAAGGCCCCGTTGCCGAACCAGTGATCCGGGTGGTGGTGGGTGTTCAGCGCCGCGACGACCCCGCCAAGCCTTTGGTCCGCGAAGGCCCGCAGCGCGGCGCCGTGCCGCAGGGTGCCGCCGGTCTCCACGACGATGGCGCCTTGCGGCGTTTCCAGCATCGCCACATTGCAGATCGCCCCGCCATTGCCGCGCGCGATGCTGTCCTGCGCCCCTTCGAACAGCCAGACGCCATCCGCCACCTGCCGGGGGTCCAGCCGGTATTCCGGCGCGGCCATTGCGGCGACCGGCAGCAGCGCCGCTGCCGCGCCCAGCAGGGTCTGGCGGCGGGTCAGGGTCACGGCGCCACCTTTCCCGAAAAGCGGAAGCCGCTGGTATCCCGCGCCGTGATGCCGACCGGGCCTTGCGCCAGGTCGCGGGGCAGCAGGAAGGTCAGGACCGGGTTTTCCTCCAAGGGCTCGTGGATCTCCAGCCGGGCGATCTCGCCCCCTTGCGCGTCCGTCAGGGTCAGGTCGGTCAGGTGATGGGCGGGGATGCCGTCGGCCAGGCCCGTGTCCATCGGGTGACGGATACCGACCCGCAGCCGACCGGTATCCGGCCACAGCCGGGCGCGCATTTCCCCGAAGCCGTCCTGCCAGTCGGGGCGGGCATGGGTTGCGGCGGGCGCGGAACAGCCGCCGCCCATGGCGTCGATGAAGGCGCCGCCCATGATCCATTCCGCCCCTGTCCGCGCGGAGGCCCGGATCGGGCCTGCGATCTCGTATTTCACGCCGAAGCCCAGCAAGGGCAGGGTGCGGCCGGGATGAAAGACCAAGGCCAGCGGAAAGGGGCTATAGTCGATGGTGACGACCATGCGGTCCACGGGGCCAAGCCCGGTCGCATCCGCCAGGATCGGGACATGGCGCGCATCCTCGGCATTCGCGGGGGCCAGCAGGCGCAGGCCGGGATCGCTGCGCCAGGCATCGGGCGCGCCCAGCAGGTCCGCGCGGTGCAGGTCCCACATGCCGCGGTCCAGATCGGGTGGGGTCAGGCCGCCGCCCAGGGCGGCAAGCCCCGCGCCGCCCCCCGGCAGCCTGTGGGACAGGATCGCCGTCACCGCCCTGCGCCCTGTCAGTTCCGCACGGCGGCGGACAGGGTTTCGATGGCCGCCTTGATATGGGGCGGGTTCGACGACAACTGCCAGGCCGCCTCGTCGAAGGGCGTCACGGCGCGGGGGGCGCCCGACAGCGTCTCGAACCCTTCGCCCGCGGCGGAGAGTTCGGGGGCAAGCGCCGTGGCGGTGGCGGGATCGTCCGCGACGGCGGCCAGCTTGTCGCGCAGTTCGGTCAACTTTTCCTTCTGCTCGGCGATTGCCGTCTCGTCCGCGCGGGTTTCCACATAGGTACGGATGGCCCAGATCGCCTGCTGGTTCAGGATCCCCTCGAAGGGGGGCATCTTCACGGCGCCGTTCTGTTCATAGCCGTGCAGGATCCGGTCCAGATACCATTCGTCGCCGAACGCGTTGGCCTCGAGATAGCGCAGGTCCGGCGCCAGCCCGCCCGAGATCGCGCCAAGCCCGTGGCAGCGCGCGCAGTTGCTGTTGAAGCCCTTGGCGCCCACCTCGACCGCCTTGAACAGGACGGCGGGATCGGCCTCGCGCCAGGGGTTCTCGGAGGCCATGTCCTGCGGCAGTTCGGGCAGGCCGGTGGTGTCCACCGATTGCGGCGCGGTGTCCCCATGGCCAAGCGCCGCCGCCGCCCCCAGGATGATGCCGAAGCCGGCCCAGATCGTTGCCTTGCGCATTGCGTTGTCCCCCATCTCCGTCGTTCGGCACAGGATCGGGGCAGGGGGCGGTTCCGGGCAATTCTCCAATGGTCCATCCGGCAGGGGGGGTCTTACGCCGAAGGTCGAATTGGTGGGGGCGGGGTGTTGTGAAAGGCTGGGCGCATGAGCCTGCCGCGCCTGATCCCCGCCGCGCTGATCGCGCTGATGCCACCCGCCGCCGGGGCCGAACAGGTGTTCGACGCCGCGACCGGGCTGCGCATCGCGGCCTATCGCGCGCCGGTTCCCGACAGCGTGCCGGGGGGCCGCGTCGTGGATGCCCGGACGGTCGCGGACATGGCCGCCGGGGGCGCGATCCTGATCGACGCGATGGCCACGCCCGGACATTCCATCACCCCCGACGGCACTTGGATCATTGCCGCGCCGCACCAGACGATCCCTGGCGCCCATTGGCTGCCCGAGATCGGGCGCGGCAATCCCGACCCGCGCATAGCCGACGGGTTGCGCAAGTCGCTGGAGGGATGCGCCGACCGCCCCGTGGTCCTGTTCTGCAAGACAGACTGCTGGATGATCTGGAATGCCGTCCAGCATGTCGCGGCCCTGGGACAACGGGACATCGGCTGGTATCCGGGCGGCGTGGACGACTGGGCCGATGCGGGGCGCGCGCTGCAGCCGGTGGACCCCTTGCCCATCGGCGCCAGCCTGTGCGGCATGGACGCCAGCCCCCGACAAGCCCTAGACTGACCGAAACCGCGAAGGGCATCCGCCATGACCCAGACCCACCGCCCCATCGCCTCGGTCCTGATCGTCGAGGATCATCCGCTGTTCTCGGACGCGCTGTCGATCACGCTCCAGATCGTGGGCGGCATCAGCAGCGTGCGCACCACCAGTTCCATCGCGGACTGCCTGCGCCAGCTGGCCGTGGGGCCGCAGCCCGACGCGGTGTTCCTGGACCTGAACCTGCCCGATGCCGACGGGTTGGACGGTCTTCTGAAGGTGCGCAAGGCTGCGCCGCAGGCGGCGCTTCTGATCGTGTCGTCGCTGACCAGCCCGGCCATCGTGAATGCCGCCATCGAATTCGGGGCCTCCGGCTATGTCCCCAAGCACAGCCAGCGGCAGGTGTTCCAGGAGGCCCTGGCCCGGATCGGCCGGGGGGAAATCTATCTGCCGGATGGTTTCGTAGCCTCGGATCCCGGCGCCAAGCCGATGGCCCTGACGCGGGACCGGCTGGAAAGCCTGACCGCGCAGCAGTCGAAGATCCTGTCACTGATATCGGAAGGCAAGCTGAACAAGCAGATCGCGCATGACCTGGACATCGCGGAATCGACCGTCAAGGCGCATGTCACCGTGATCATGCGCAAGCTGGGCGTGCAGAACCGCACCCAGGCCGTCCTGGCCGCGCAGGCCGCGCGGTTTGACAGCCTTGCGGCGCGGTGACATCCTGCCTGCCTGAGGGGCGCGAACAGGCGATGGCAGGATGGACGGAGGGGATCCGACGGCGGCGCTGACGGGAACGGACAGGGGCGCAGGCGCCAGGGGGCGCGTTCTGCGGCGTGGCCAGGTCCCGGCGGGTGATCCGGCGGCGATGCTGCACCTGGCGGCCGATCTGGGGCCGGGTCTTGCGCTTGTGCTGGTCTTCGCCTCGGCCAGGGCGGATTTCGCGGCAACCATGGCTGCGGCCGAAGCGGCCTTTGGCGACACCCCGGTGCTGGGCTGCACCACGGCGGGAGAGATCGCGGGCGGCTATGTCGAGGATCGGATCGTCGCCGTGGGCTTTCCCGCGCGCGATTTCGCCGTCGAAACCATCGCCATCGAGGATCTGGACCGGATCGAGCCTGCCGTCCTGATCGACCGGATGATCCGCGCCCGCCAGCGGCTTGGCGCGCAGCATCCGGGTTTCGCCCATGAGTTCGCCTATCTGATGGTCGATGGCAGCACCCTGCGGGAAGATGCGCTGATGGCCGTCCTGGGCCACGGACTTGGCCCCGTGCCGCTGTTCGGCGGATCGGCGGGCGACGGCACGCGGTTCGGGCAAGGCTATGTGGCCCAGGGCGCGCAGGTGCGCACGAACGCGGCTTTCCTGACCTTCATCCGCACCCGCTGCCCGGTCAGGGTTTTCAGCTTCGACCATCTGGACGCGGGCACGGGCCAGATGGTCGTGACCGGCGCCGATCCCGCGCAGCGTCGGGTCCATGAAATCAACGCGGCCCCCGCCGCTACGGAATATGCGCGCCTGCTGGGCAAGCCCGCCGGGCAACTGGATCCCTTCACCTTCGCCGCGCATCCGCTGGTCGTGCGTGTCGGCGGCCGTTACCACGTCCGGTCCATCCAGCGGGTCGAGAACGGCACCGATCTGGTGTTTTTCAGCGCCATCGACGAGGGCGTCGTGCTGACGCTGGCGACGCCGCGCGACATCGCCCGGTCGCTGGAAGCCAGCCTTGCGGGGCTTGGGGCAGGGGGACCGCCCGACAGCATCCTGGCCTGCGACTGCATCCTGCGCCGGATCGAGGCGCAGCAGAAGCAGCAGTTGCGCGCCGTGTCCGAGGTTCTGGCCCGCCACAACGTCACCGGCTTTTCGACCTATGGCGAACAGTTCGGCGCCATGCATGTGAACCTGACCATGACCGGGGTGGCGATCTATGCCCCCGAGGGTGAATGATGGACAACCTTGTCGATCCCGCCGAACCCCCCGATGTGCAGATCGCGCGCCTGAAGAAGATCAGCCAGGTGCTGATGCGCCGCGTCGAAACCCAGACCGACCGCGACGGCGCCGCCTATTCCCAGTTCGAACGCGCCGTGGTGCTGGAAGACCAGGTCCGCCGCAGGACCGAGGAACTGGAACGTGCCCTGGGCCTGCTGAACGAATCGAACGCCCGCCTGTCCGCCGCCAATGTCGAGATCGAGGCCGCGCGCCGGGATCTGGCAAGCGCCATCGAGGCGGTTCAGGAAGGCTTCGCCCTGTTCGGCGTCGATGACGTGCTGCTGCTGTTCAACGGCCGCTTCTGCTGGCAGATGCCCGATGTGCGGGCCAGGCTGCATCCGGGCATGACCTTCGCGGACTATATCCAGGTGGTCAGCCGTTCGGCGATGCTGCGCCTGCCTGCGGGCCAGACGCCCGAGGACTGGGCCGAGACCCGGATGCGGCGGCACCGGCGCGATCATGTGATCTTCAATCTGGCGCTGACGGACAACCGCTGGATGCAGGTATCGGAACACCGGACGGCGAATTCCGGCACCGCCATCGTGCAGACCGACGTGTCGGATCTGATGCGCGCCGAACGCGAACAGCGCGAGCGCCTGCTGGACAACCAGGGCCGGATCATCCGGGCGACGCTGGATCACCTGGCCCAAGGCGTGGCGATCTTCGATGCCGAAGGCCTGCTGGCGGGCTGGAACCGCCGGTTCCGCGTCCTGACCGGGCTGCCGCCGCAGACCTTCACCCTGGGCACCCGGTTCCAGCGCGTGACCGACCAGATCCAGCAATCCTTCCGGCTGGCCGACAGCCAGTCCGCCGCCCGGATCGCCGCCTGGATGCAGGACCGGGCCGGGCGGGGGGCGTTATCCTTTGAGCTGACCCAAAAGGACGGCGCGATGACGCTGGACGGGTTCGCGCAGCGTCTGCCCGATGACGGCTTCGTGCTGTCCCTGACCGATGTCACCGCCGAACGCGACGCCCTGCGCCGCCTGGCCCGCGCGAACGAGGAGCTTGAGGCCCGCGTCGCGGCGCGCACCGACGAATTGCGCGATGCCTTGGCACGGGCGGAACGGTCCAATGCCTCCAAGTCGCGCTTCGTCGCGGCGGCCAGCCATGACCTGCTGCAACCCCTTTCGGCCGCCAAGCTCTATCTCTCCGCGGCCGATGCCGCCGGCACGAACAGCAGCGTGCAGAAGGCGGGCGAGGCGCTGACCAATGTCGAGCGCATCATCGAGGCGCTTTTGGACATATCCCGCCTGGAAACCGAGGAAGAACAGCTTTCCCAGGGCGATCTGGCGCTGAACGACATCCTGTCGTCGCTGGCATCAAGCTTTGCCCCGGCGGCGGCCGCCAAGGGGCTGCGGTTCCGCGTTCGTCCGACCGGCGCGCATGTGGTCAGCGACGGGCTTTATCTGCAGCGGATCGTGCAGAACCTGATCTCCAACGCTATCCGCTATACCGACCGGGGCGGGGTCTTCGTGGGCGCGCGCAAGCGCGGCGACAGCATCCGCATCGAGGTCTGGGACAGCGGCCCCGGCATCCGGTCCGAGGATCGGGACGTGATCTTCCAGGAATTCCGCCGGTTGCATCGCCGCGCCTCGGCCAGCGAGGGGATGGGGCTGGGCCTGGCCATCGTGGAGCGCGCCTGCGCCCGGCTGGGGCATGGGCTGGACCTTCTGTCCCGCCCCGGCCGGGGCAGCGTCTTTCGCGTGACCGTGCCCCTGACCGCCACGCGGCCGTGCCGCAGCGAGGACAGCGGCGATCCCCGCCGCCTGCCCTCGCTGGCGGGGACGGGGCTTCTGGTGCTGCTGGTGGACAACGACCACGAATTGCGCCGCGCCATGGTGGCGCTGCTGGAAGGCTGGGGCATCACCGTCCTGGATGCCGACGGCCTCGAAGACGCCATCGCCCTGATCGACGAAATGGACTTCGTCCCCGATGCGATGCTGATCGACTATCAGTTGAACGACGACGTGGACGGGCTGGATCTGGTGGCGATGCTGCGCAAGCGGTTCGGCTGGCGCCCGGCGCGCATCATCTCGGCCGATCGTTCGCCTGTGTTGCGCGAACGCTGCGCGCGGATGGGCCTGTTCCCGATGTCCAAGCCCCTGGATACCGAGGCGCTGTATCATTTCCTGGCAAACGTGAATCCCGCGATTGCCTGACTTGTGATCCCCGCAGGGTGGCATGGACCGGAACGCTTGGCCTGCCGGGCGGTTGTGGCTTTGCACGCCAGCCGCAAAGGGCAGATCATGCAGCCAGCCGTCCGATACTCTCCTGACGTCGAAACCGTCACGCTTGACGAGCCGCAGGTGATCCGCGCCCTGTCCGACACCCTGCGCGACATCCTGGAAACCACCTCCAGGGATTACGGTCATGCCGTCCGCGCGGTCCATGCCAAAAGCCACGGCATCCTGCGCGGCGAACTGGAGGTTCTGGCGGACCTGCCCGCCGAACTGGCCCAAGGCATCTTCGCCAAGGCAGGACGATATGGTGCGATCATCCGCATCTCGACCAATCCCGGCGATCTGCTGCACGATTCCATCTCGGTCCCGCGCGGGCTGTCGCTGAAGGTTATCGGGGTCGGGGGCGAACGCCTGGACGGGGCCGAGGGGCAAAACCAGGATTTCATCTTCGTCAACGGCCCCGCCTTTCCCGCGCCCGATCCGGCGGCCTTCCTGAAGAACCTCAAGCTGCTGGCCAAGACCACCGACCGCGCCGAATGGGCCAAGCGCGGGCTGTCGGCGGTGCTGCGCGGCGCGGAAAAGGCGCTGGAAACGGTGGGGGGCGAAAGTGCGACCCTGCAGACCCTGGGCGGTGCGCCGAACGTGCATCCGCTGGGGGAAACCTATTACACGCAGACGGCTTTCCGGTTCGGCGACCATATCGCCAAGCTGTCGCTTGAACCCGCCTCCGACAGCCTGACACGACATGCCGGACGGATCATCGACACCAGGGGCCGCCCCGACGCGATCCGCGAAACGGTGGCCGCGGACATGCAGGCGGGTGACGCAGTCTGGAACCTGCGCGCGCAGCTTTGCCGCGACCTGGACCGGATGCCGGTCGAGGATCCGTCGGTCCTGTGGGACGAAAGCCTGTCCCCCTTCGTCACGGTGGCGCGCCTGCATGTCCTGGCCCAGACCGGCTGGACCGAGGATTCAGCCGAACTGGTCGATGAACACATGCGCTTTTCCGTCTGGACCGGCGTCCAGGCGCATCGCCCGCTGGGCGCCATCAACCGCGCCCGGCGCGAGCCTTACCGGATGTCGGCCGATTTCCGGTCCGCATTCAACGGCTGCCCTATCCACGAACCCGCCCGACAGGATAAGACATGACCCAGGAACGCGATCAGGATCCGACCACGCCTTATTACGACCGGCCGACTGGGGGATGGGGGTCGCTGAAAAGCGTGCTGAAACATGCCGCGAAAGATCGGATCGGACTGGGCACCCTGGACACGCTGCGCCGCCAGAACAAGCCGGGCGGGCACATGTGCACCTCCTGCGCCTGGGCCAAGCCGCCGTCCCCCCGCCTGGCCGAGTTCTGCGAGAACGGCGCCAAGGCCACCATCTGGGACCTGACCCGCAGCCGCTGCGGCCCCGACTTCTTCGCCCGCCATACCCTGACCGAACTGCGGACCTGGTGCGACCACGATCTCGAGGCGGCGGGCCGGCTGACCCATCCGATGCGCTATGACCCGGCGTCCGATCGCTATGTTCGCACGACCTGGGGGCAGGCCTTCACGGCGATCGGCCAGGCGCTGAGGGATCTGGACCCGAAATCCACCGTCTTCTATGCCTCGGGGCGCGCCAGCCTGGAAACCTCCTATCTGTATCAGCTTTTCGCGCGGCTTTACGGGCATAACAACCTGCCCGACAGTTCCAACATGTGCCACGAGACGACCAGTGTCGCGCTGAAGCGGACCATCGGCGCGCCGGTCGGCACCTGTGTCCTGGACGATTTCGACCATTGCGACCTGATGCTGTTCTTCGGCCAGAACACCGGGTCGAACAGCCCGCGCTTCCTGCACCCCATCCAGCAGGCGGTCAGGCGCGGCTGCAAGATCGTCACCTTCAACCCTGTGCGGGAACGCGGCCTGGTGGAGTTCATGAACCCGCAAAGCCCGACCGAGATGCTGTCGGGCCGAGGGACGCCGGTCTCGGACATCTATCTGCAACTGCGTCCCGGCGGCGACATCGCGGCCATTGCGGGCATCTGCAAGCACCTGTTCGACAAGGGCGCCCTGGACCGCGACTTCATCGCCAAGCATTGCCACGGTTTCGATGCCTTCGAGGCCTGGATCCGCGCCCAGACCTGGGACGGGATCGAGGCGACCTCGGGCCTACCCCGGCAGGATCTGATCGAGGTGGCAGAGCTTTACGCCAAGGCGAAACGGGTGATCGGCGTCTATGGCATGGGTCTGACCCAGCACGTCCATGGCGGCGACAGCGTGGGGATGCTGGTGAACCTGCTGCTGATGGGCGGCAATATCGGGCGCGAGGGGACCGGCATCTGCCCGGTGCGCGGCCATTCGAACGTCCAGGGCCAGCGGACGGTGGGCATCGCGGAAAAGCCCGAACTGGTGCCCCTGGACAAGCTGGCCGACCTGTTCGGCTTCGATCCCCCGCGCGACACCGGCATGACGACGGTCGAGGCGGTCGAGGGCATGATCGACGGCACTGTCCGGGGGTTCATCAGCCTGGGTGGTAATTTCGGCCGGGCGATTCCGGACCTGGCACGGGCCGAGCCTGCCTGGGCGGGGCTGGATCTGAACGTGCAGATCGCCACCCGCCTGAACCGCACGCATGTCCTGGCCGGGCCTGGCGCCTGGTTGCTGCCCTGCCTGGTGCGGGCCGAACGCGACAAGCAGAAATCCGGGCCGCAGATGGTCACGATGGAAGACAGTCTCAGCCATATCCATGGATCCATGGGCAGGCGTCCGCCGGCATCGCGGTATCTTCTGTCGGAACCCGCCATTATTGCTGGCATCGCCAAGGCGACGCTGCCGCCAAATCCACAGGTCAAATGGGATGACTGGGTCGCGGATTACGGCCGCATCCGCGACCTGATCGAGGCGACCTATCCCGACCAGTTCGCCGATTTCAACGCCCGCATGACCCAGCCCGGCGGCTTCTACCGTGGCAATTCGGCGCGCGAACGGGACTGGGAGACCGAAAGCGGCAAGGCGGAACTGACCATTCCCGCCGGCCTGTCCGCGCTTGGCGGCGATCCCGCGCCCGATGCCTTCACCCTGGTCACGCTGCGGTCGAACGATCAGTTCAACACCACCGTCTATGGCTTTTCGGACCGGTTGCGGGGGTTGTCGGGGGACCGGATGATCGTCCTGATCTCTCGGGAGGACATGGCTCGGGCGGGGCTGGCGGATGGTCAGCGCATTGCCCTGGTTTCGGCAGCGGATGACGGCATCCCCCGGCGGGTCGAGGGGCTGAGCGTCGTTTCCTATGACCTGCCGCGCGGCTGCATCGCCGCCTATTACCCCGAGACGAACCCCCTGGTGCCGCTGTCCCTTTATGACCAGGCATCCAAGACCCCGGCCTACAAGAGCGCCCCGGTGCGGATCGAGACCTGAACACCCGATCAACGATCGGAAGCGGTCGATTAAAGGAATCCGCGAGGTCCTTTTCGGCCCATCACAGCCGTGGCCGGAACATGGGCTGCTTCTATCGATTGAAGGTCGTTTTCGACCTGTTCGGCAGTATGGACCTCATTCCAAAAAACTCCAAGATTGTCATTTATGTCATTGAGCTAAAAATTATAAGCAAGTTCGGAGAGACTTCGTGCATTGCTGTCCTTCGGAACACGATTTACCTTAGGTTAAGCATGTTCCAAGAAAGCCTCTCCTCGGCTCTTAGAAACTGTGCTTAGGTTGCTATGCAGACGGTCACTGCGCTTTCCTTTTTACTGACACCTGGT
>NZ_NWMQ01000031.1:0-39064 GCF_002901215.1 Paracoccus sp. SY
TCGATGCCCGCGACACGCTCTAGTCGGCACGCTGGGACGTGAGGAGTTGCTGACCGATCCCCAGCAGGCCGCCGACTTTGTCGCCGCGACCGGGGTAGATGCGCTGGCCGTCGCCATCGGCACCTCGCACGGCGCCTACAAGTTCTCGCGCAAGCCGACGGGCGATTTGCTGGCAATGGACGTGGTCGCCGCGATCCATGCGAAGCTGCCGGACACGCATCTTGTCATGCACGGCGCCTCGACCGTGCCCGAAGAGTTGCAGGATCTCATCAACGAGAATGGCGGGGAAATGCCGCGCACCTATGGCGTACCACTGGAAGAAGTGCAGCGGAGCATCCGAATGGGAGTGCGCAAAGTGAATATTGACACCGACCTCCGCCTGGCGCTGACCGGATCAGCGCGCGAGTATCTGCGGAGGAACAAGGCCGGTTTTGATATTCGCGGAATGATGAAAGACGGGCTCGCACGAATGGAGAAACTTTGCGTCGAAAGGTTTGAGATATTCGGCGCTGCAGGTCAAGCTTCGGGCTTTAAGACGATACCCGTTCAGGAGATGGCACGGTTCTATCGCTAGCCATTTTTGCCGTTTCACAATGAGAAATTCACTGTGCCCCGGTTGGCCCCACTCCGCCGGGGTTCTTCTTTGAAAGCTCAAAATTCCCATCGGTAGCGCAGGCTGGATTGTTCGTCCTTGAACCTAAAGGACGCGTAGGATCAGCACGATAGCCAAGGTCATTTACTGATCATTTTTCACATAAGGAAATCAGGACTGTCATGATTGACCGGAATCGTCATCCCTCACATCCTCTCAAAACCAGCGCGAGGAAGCCAGCTAGCGAAAAGGCATAAGGTTTTCCAAACTAATACTGGGCTATGGGCACCAGTACGTTTCAGCTATCTACTGAGGGAGACGAATAGATGGCAATGCCAAATAACGTGACCACCCATGAGGATTACCCTGTCCCGGAAACCATGAAGGCGTGGGTTCTGGGAGATCCGGGGGAATTGCACTATGTCGACAAGCCGGTTCCCACGCCCAAGAAGGCCGAGGTTCTAGTTCGTATCGACGCTGTGGCCATCTGCGCGACCGATCTCGAGATCATCTATCATGGTCCTCCCGCGCTGATTGAAGGCGATCTGCCGTTCAATAAGAACTATACCCCTGGTCATGAATATATGGGAACCGTCGTGGCGCTTGGGCCGGGCGTCGATGAGTTCAAGATCGGCGAACGGGTAACGGTGGAAATCCACGCTGGCTGCGGACAATGCAAGCGCTGCCGTCAGGGCATGTACACGTCCTGCCACAACTACGGCAAGAACTACGGCGATGTCGACAAGGGCCACCGCGCCAACGGTTTTACCACTGACGGCGGCTTTTGCGAATACCAGGTCAACAACATCAACACCCTGGTCCATGTCCACGATTCCATGAGTGACGAGGAAGCCACTCTGGTGGTGACTGCGGGCACATCCATGTACGGCCTGACCGAACTGGGTGGTCTAGTCGCCGGCGAAAGCGTCGTCGTGAGCGGCCCGGGCCCGATCGGCCTGTTGGGTGCCGCAGTAGCCAAGGCTCTGGGTGCGCAGCCCGTGATCCTGACCGGCACCCGCGATAACCGGCTGGAGATCGGCAAACAACTGGGTGCCGACCATGTGATCAACATCCGCAAGGAAGACCCGGTCGCGGCCGTGCGCAAGCTGACTGGCGGCAAAGGCGTGGACTACGTCGTCGAATGCTCTGGCGCGCCCAATGCCGTGAACGAGGCCGCGCAGATGCTGAACCGCGGCGGCAAGATCTGCCTGGCGGCCTTCCCATCGGACTCGGTGCCGGTCGACGTCGCCTATCTGGTCCGTAACAATATCTACCTTTACGGCATCCGTGGCGAGGGCAAGACCGCCACGCACCGCGCCGAGGCGTTCATGCGCCAGAAGCGGTTTGATGCGACGCTGATCCATACGCATACCTTCGAGATGGACAATCTTCCCGAGGCGCTGCGCTATGCCAAGGATCGCGTCGAGGATGCGATCAAGGTTGTGGTCAAGAACCGGCACGCTGTTCCGATGGTAGCAGCCGCCGAGTAACGTCGCCCAACCATACCGAGGTGTCAGGCGAGAGGAGGAGCTTGCCTGACACACATCGCAAAAACAGGGAGGAAACCATGGCGCATCATACGCCAATTCGGGAGGCCTCGGAACCGCGCGAACGGAATGTCGTCATGCGTTGGTTGGGGAAACTTTATGTTCAGGTCATTATCGGGGTCATCATCGGAAGCACGTTGGGCTTCCTGGCTCCCGATATCGCCGTAACACTCAAACCCTTGGGAGACGTGTTCATCCGAGCCATCAAGGTGATCGTCACGCCGATCATCTTTCTGACGATCGTGGTGGGAATTGCTGCCATCGGCGACATGCGCAAAGTCGCAAGCGTCGGCCTGAAGGCACTGATCTATTTCGAGGTCGCCTCGACCCTGGCGCTCTTGATCGGCATGGCGGTAGGCAATCTCTGGCCCGTCGGACGCGGCATCAACGCCGATCCCGCCGCCTTGGATGCAGGTGCCGTTTCGACCTATGTCACGCAGGGTGAGGACATGACGTTGGTCGATTTCCTGATCAACATGATTCCTACCACCTTTGTCGAACCCTTTGTGACAGGACAAATCCTGCCGGTGCTGTTCGTTGCGGTGTTGTTCGGTCTTGGCCTGTGCAAGCTGGGCGAGAAGGCGAAGCCCTTCATCGCGATGCTGGACACCGCAGCCCACGGGCTGTTCGGAATGGTCAACATTATCATGCGTTTTGCGCCCTTTGCGGCGGCGGGCGCCATGGCCTTCACCATCGGCAAGTATGGCTTTTCGACGCTGCTGAACCTGGGCCAGTTGGTGCTTGCCGTCTACTTAGTGAGCGCACTTTTCGTGATCTTCGTCCTGGGCTTCTTTATGCGCCTTGCCGGCTTCAACATCTTCAAGGTGCTGGCGCACTTCAAGGACGAGCTGATCATTGTTTTCGCCGCGACCTCGGCCGAAACGATGATCCCGCGCAGCATGCAGAAGCTTGAAAACCTGGGCGTCCAGAAAGAAACCGTCGGGCTGGTCATGCCCACCGGCTTTTCCTTCAACATGGACGGAACGGCCATCTACATGACCATGGCAGTGCTGTTTCTTGCCCATGCGACGAATACAGAACTGACGTTGGCCCAACAGCTGACCATCCTGTTCATCATGCTGTTCACCTCGAAAGGGGCGGCGGGCGTCTCGGGCGGGGGCTTCATCGCGCTGGCAGCCACGATGCCGGCGATTGGCGTGTTGCCGGTTGCCTCGCTGGCGCTCCTGATCGGCGTGGACCGCTTTATGGCCGAAATCCGCGCCGTGACCAACCTTGCCAGCAACATCATTGCCACGCTCGTTGTCGGCGCCTGGACGGGCAATGTCGACAAAGCGCGTGCGAACGCAATCCTGAATGGTGAGAAGGTCCTTGACCTTCCGCATCAGGCGGCACCGTCCTCGGTCGGTGCCGCCCCCGCACACGCACTGGACTTGGTTCCCGCGCAATAACTGCCAAGACCCCCCGAAGGTTGCAAAACGACAATCCTCGGGGGCATCCCCCGAAACAGAGAAGAACACCCCGGTCACACCGGACTAGACTGCAAAGGAGAAATCCATGAGCTTTGCTTTTTCCGAAGGAAATCCCCCCGAAGACACATCGCGGCTGCACAAGCCACCCTTCGATACCGATCGTCTGGATCGGCTGATGGAGGAAGCCCAGCTTGACGCCCTGCTGGTCACCTCCAAGCACAGCATCCAGTACCTGCTAGGCGGATATCGCTTCTTCTTCTACGACTACATGGATGCCCATGGCCTCAGCCGCTATCTGCCGTTTTTTGTTTATGTGAAGGGGCGCCCCCGCGACTCCGGCTATGTCGGTGTCCCGATGGAACGCTACGAAAAGCAGCTTGGCAGCTTCTGGGTCTCCAACCTGAACCTGAAGAATTTTCAAAGCCAGGGCTTCGCGGCGGCCGCGGCGGATATGCTGAAGGGCATCAATGGCGGCCGGGGCCGTGTCGGGATCGAGCAGGGCTTCATGCCCATCGACGCCTATCGGGTGCTCGAGGAGCAGTTGCCGGACGCGCAATTGCAGGATGCCACCTTCACGCTGGAATTGCTGCGCGCGCTGAAGACGCCCGAGGAATTGGTGATCCTGCGAGAGGCATCGGAAAAGGTCGTTGACGCAATGATGGCGGTGATCGCCAGCCATGGTCCCGGCGTTACCAAGCGCGCCCTGTTCGAGGCACTGCGTCAGGAGGAAACCAAACGCGGCCTTAAATTCGAATACGCGCTGACCAATATCGGCACTGCCTTCAATCGGGCGCCCTATGACAAGATCTGGGAAAAGGGCGAGACTCTGGCCTTGGACTCAGGTGGCAACTACAAGGGCTACATCGGCGACCTGTGCCGCATGGCCTATACCAGCGAACCCGATCAGGAACTGATCGATCTGCTGGGGCAGGTGGAGGAGGTTCAGCAGGCTGGCCGCAGCGGGCTGAAGCCCGGTGCCATTGGCGGTGACATATTCGAATGGGCCAATGCGGCGCTTGCCAAATGCAGCGAACGCAAGCGGATGTTCTTTTCGGCTCATGGCATGGGCATCGTCAGCCACGAGGCTCCCTGGCTGATGAGTACCGCCGTGCCGACCTATCCGGCCTATCACGCAGACCGTCCGCTTGAGGAAGGCATGGTCATCTCGATCGAGACCGAATTGCATCACACAGAGCGCGGCTTCATTAAACTGGAAGACACCATCGCCATCACCGCCGATGGCTGGGAAGCCTATGGTGATACCGGCCGCGGCTGGAACGTGGCAGGCGGATGAAAACCGTCACCTGAGGCCGCCGCGCTGGCGGCGGTCCACTTATGCAGCTCCCTATGGGGTCAGATCATGGCAAAAGCATTCCTGCTCAGCGCCCATATGGGCTATCTCTTTACCGACATTCCCTTCGCCGACAGGATCGCCGCTGCGCGTGATCACGGCTTTGCGGCAGTCGAACATCCCGCTCCTTATGACATTCCGGCATCGCGAATGGCTGGGCTGCTGGATGCGGCGGGCTTGCGCTATAGCCAGTTCGGAGTCAGGTCCGGCAATGCGTCACGGGGCGAGAAGGGCATCGGCATCTTCGCCGACCGCCGCGACGAGTTTCGCGCCGACCTGGCCGAGGCACTGGATTATGCCGAGACCATCGGCGTACGCATGGTTCACGCAATGTCGGGCATCCTGCCCCTGAGCCAGCGCCGCACCGAACACCGGGACTGCTATGTCGAAAACCTGCGCCTGGCCGCGCATGCTGCCGCAAGCCGCGGCATCACCATCATCGTGGAGCCGATGAGCGCAATGGCGGTGCCGGATTACTTCGTCGATACGCCGCAGTTGGCGGCCGATATCATCGCCGAAGCAGGGGCCCGTAACATTGGCCTGTTGCTGGACATCTTCCACACCGCCGCCGCCGGACTGGATATCCACGAGACAATCCGTAACCATGCCGCCCTGATCCGTCATGTGCATATCGCAGATTTTCCGGGCCGCCATGAACCAGGCTCGGCCGGACTGGACTATGCCGCGATCACTGCCACCCTGGCCGAGTGTGGCTATCGTGGCGTTCTAGGCTGCGAATATGCCCCGGCCGGCAACACCATCGCGGGGCTGGGCTGGATGAACGCCACATGGGCCGACCGCCTGAAGGAGACCACACAATGACCTCGAAGCTTGACCAGTTGCGGACCATGACCACGGTGGTCGCCGATACTGGCGATGTGGCGGCGGTTCGCCAGCACAAGCCGGTCGATTGCACCACCAATCCCACCATTGTCCTCAAAGCCCTGCAATCGCCTGATTTCGTCGAGATCATCGCTCGCGAGATCCGGGACGGCCGCAATGAGGGAGCGACCGAGGGACAGCGCATTCGGTCGGTCGCCTCGCGGCTGGCGATTGCGGTAGGCGCGGCCCTTGCAGCCGAGGTTCCGGGCCGTGTCTCGACCGAGGTGGATGCGGATTTGTCCTTCGACGTTCAGGGGTCGGTCGCCAGCGCCCGCCGCATCATCAAGGCCTATGAGGCCCGTGGCGTCGAACGGGACCGTATCCTGATCAAGCTTGCCTCCACCTGGGAAGGCATTGAGGCGGCCCGCGTCCTGCAGCACGATGGCATCGACTGCAACATGACCCTGATCTTTTCACTGGCCCAGGCCATTGCCTGCGCAGATGCGGGAGCCTTCCTGATCTCGCCCTTCGTGGGACGCATCCTGGATTGGCACACTGTCCACGAAGGGCGCCGGTTTGCGCCCGCCGAGGATCCTGGCGTGCTGTCGGTCCGCCAGATCTATGAATATTACAAGGCCAACGGGATTGGCACCATCGTGATGGGAGCCTCGTTTCGCAACATCGGGGAGATCGAGGAGTTGGCCGGCTGCGACCGGCTGACCATCTCGCCCGCGTTGCTGGATCAGTTGGCCCGGGATAATGACCTGCTGCAACGGCGTTTGTCCCCGTCGAGCGCGCCCAAGCTGGCCCGGATCGAGATGGATGAACGCCGGTTCCGTTGGGAGATGAACGAGAGCGCCATGGCCACCGAAAAGCTTGCCGAAGGAATTCGCCAGTTCGGACAGGATCTGCGGGCCTTGCGGACCATGGTCCGCGACCAGCTTTACGAGACCGCCTGAACCGCAGGACCAAGGATACCAACATGGACAGCCGCATTCCAAGCCGCCCTCTTGCTATCGACAACCTAATCCGGCGCGGCAAGCTCGCCGCCACAACCGGGATCGCGGCACGATTTGACGCCGATCCCGACCGTTTTCACCGCTTTAGCACATGGCTGGACGACCTCTACCTCGACTACTCCAAGACAGCGCTGGACGCCGAGGATCTGGCGGCTCTTCTGGCCTTTGCGCAACTCTCGGGTCTTGAAGACAAGCGCGACCAGATGTTCGCGGGCCAGTCAATCAATGTTACCGAGAACCGCCCGGTCCTGCATACGGCCTTGCGGGCGCATGATGGCGACGGATTTGCAGCGGACGGCCAGGCTGTCGCTCCGGACGTTGCCGAGGTGCTGTCGCGCATGTCCGCCTTTGCAGACGGCATTCGCTCTGGTGCCATTAGATCCTCAACGGGTGAGATGTTCACCGATGTGGTCAATATCGGTATCGGCGGCTCGGATCTGGGCCCGGCCATGGCGACGCTGGCGCTGACTCCCTGGGATAACGGCCCGCGCATGCACTTCGTCTCGAACGTGGATGGAGCGCATCTGACCGATGTGTTGCAGACCCTGGACCTGCGGCGGACCTTATTCATCATCGCCTCCAAGACCTTCACGACGATCGAGACAATGACCAATGCCGCCACCGCCCGCGCGGCCGTGGCGCAGAGCCTTGGCGAAGCGGCTGTTGCCGCTCATTTCTGTGCGGTCTCAACTGCCCTGGACCGGGTTGGCGCCTTTGGGATCGGCCAGGACCGGACCTTTGGTTTCTGGGACTGGGTCGGAGGGCGCTATTCTCTATGGTCGGCCATTGGCTTGCCCCTGCTGATCGCCATCGGCCCGCAGCGTTTCCGCGACTTCCTTGACGGCGCACGCGAGATGGACCGTCATTTCGCCGAAACACGACTGTCAGAGAACCTGCCGGTTCTCCTAGGCCTAGTCGGCTGGTGGCACCGGGTCGCGCAGGGCTATCCGACCCGGGCGGTTATACCCTACGATCAAAGGCTGGCCCGCCTGCCGGCCTATCTGCAACAGTTGGACATGGAGTCGAACGGCAAGAGCGTTGACCTTGACGGCAAGCCGGTCACAACCGCCACTGGCCCAGTGGTCTGGGGAGAGCCGGGGACAAACGGCCAACATGCCTTCTTCCAGCTTTTGCATCAGGGCACCGACATTATCCCAGTCGAATTCCTGATCGCCGCCGAGGCGCAGGAGCGCGATCTGCGGAACCATCACGATCTGCTGGTGGCGAATTGTCTTGCTCAGAGTGAAGCGCTGGCCCGCGGTCGTACCGCAGACGAAGCCATGGCCATGATGCTGGCACGGGGAATGCCCGCCGATGAAGCCGAAAGGTTGGCCCCGCATCGCAGCTTTCCCGGCAACCGCCCATCCGTGACCATCGCCTATCGCACGTTGGACCCGAGGACGTTCGGGCGGCTGCTCGCGCTTTACGAGCATCGGGTCTTTGTCGAAGCGGCCCTGTTCGGCATCAATGCGTTTGACCAATGGGGCGTCGAACTGGGTAAGGAACTGGCGGTGGGATTGCTGCCGACCATCACCGGCGAGCGCCCGCTGGCCGAGGCAAGTCTACTGACCCGGGGCATCGCCGAGGCGATCCTGGATCTGCGCTGATCTGCGCTGTCTAGGGCAGGGCGCCCGCGGCGATACCCGGACCGTCACTCCACCACCAAAAAGGGCCGCGATCTTGCGGCCCTTTCTGCTGCAGGGGTCACCCGGCTATTCCGCGGCAGTCGAGACTGCCGCACTTTGCGCAAGATGACGGGTAGCAATCTCGACTTCGTCACGGGAACCGAAAATCAGCGGTACCTTGCCATGCAGATCGCCCTGTGGCCTGTCCAGCATCCGGCCGACGCCGTCGCTGGCGGCGCCGCCTGCCTGTTCGATGCAGAAGGCGATTGGATTAGCCTCGTAAAGCTGACGCAGGCGGCCACTGGAATGGCTGTCCCGGGCATCCGCAGGATAGAGGAAGATCCCTCCGCGCTGCAGGATCCGGTATCCGTCCGCCACCAGGGATCCCGCGTAGCGCATTCCGAAGTCGCGCCCGCGCGGCCCAGCCCCACCCAGTTCAAGCCCGCGCAGATAGCGCTGTAGCGGACGTGGCCAATGGCGGCGGTTGGCAGCGTTGATTGAATATTCGCACGCCTGCGCCGGAATGCGGCATGACGTGCGGCGCCCGTATTTGCCTGTTGTGGGATCGAAGACGAAGCACTCGGTGCCGGCCCCGCAAGTTAGGATCAGTAGAAGTTGTGCGCCATAGACGAAAAACCCCGCCGCCCGCTGCGCATGACCCGCTTGGGCAAAGATCCGTTCCGGGCGGCCGCCATGTTCTGGCAGGACTGGCAGCAGTGAAAAGATCGTGCCGACAGCGATGTTTGTCTCGATATTCGACGACCCGTCCAGCGGATCCATGGCCAAGGCCAGCGATCCCCCGCCCATCAGGATCGGCTGCTCTTGTTCTTCCGAGGCGTAGCAGTGAAGCGGCGCTGATTGCAGGGCTGTCAGGAACAACTCGTCGGCCAGCAGATCCAGCGGCTTCTGGACCTCGCCGCTGGCATTAGCCCGTCCGCCATCGCCAGTTGGCGCGACGCCGTTGCGGATGGCGGCATGGAGTTCCACTGCCGCACGTGCCAAGGCCGCGATGACCGCCGCGACGGCTAGCGCATCGCCGCCTTCGCCCGAAAGCCGGTCCAGATAGCCCTTCAGAACATCATCCATTCGCGTTCCCCTTTAATCCGGTTCGTGCCAAGTACGGCCATCGCGTTCGATCAGGGCAATGGCGGCGGTTGGGCCCCATGTCCCCGAGGGATACGGAAGGGCCTTCTGCTCGTGATCGGCCCAAGCCTTCAGGATCGGATCAACCCAGTCCCACGCTGCCTCAACCTCGTCGCGTCGCATGAACAGCGACTGGTCCCCACGGATCACATCCATCAAAAGGCGTTCATAGGCATCGGGGTGGCGGGTGTTGAATGTTTCGGCAAAGGTCATGTCAAGCGCCACGCGACGCAGCTTCATCCCGCCGGGTCCCGGACGCTTGATCATCAGATACTGCTTGATTCCTTCGCCAGGCTGAAGACGGACCACCAACTGGTTCTGGAAGATCTCGCCCGCATCCTCGCCGAACATCGAATAGGGGACTTTGCGGAAGGTGATCGAGATTTCCGAAGCCCGGCGCGCCATCCGCTTGCCCGTCCGCAGATAGAACGGTACTCCCGCCCAACGCCAGGTGTTGATCTCGGCCTTCAAGGCCACGAAGGTTTCCGTATCGCTGGCACCCGATCCCAAATCCTCGGCATAGGCGCGAACGGACTTGCCATCGACCGCCCCTGATCCGTATTGCCCGCGCACAGTGCGCTGTGCGACCGTCCCATTCTGGATCGGGACAAGGGCGCGCAGGACCTTCAGCTTCTCGTCTCGGATCGAGTCGGCCGAAAAGGTCGATGGCGGCTCAAGCGCAACCAGCGTCAGAAGCTGCAGCAGGTGGTTCTGCACCATGTCCCGCAATGCGCCCGAACTGTCATAATAGCCTGCCCGATTTTCCAGCCCGACGCTTTCCCCCACAGTGATCTGCACATGGTCGATGAACTGCGCGTTCCAGATCGGCTCGTAGAGCATGTTGGCGAAACGCAAGGCCATCAGGTTCTGGACCGTCTCTTTGCCCAGATAATGGTCGATGCGGAACACCTCGGTCTCATCGAAATGCTGCGCGATCATTTCGTTCAGGTCGCGGGCGGATTTCCGGTCCCGGCCGATCGGCTTCTCGATCACCAGCCGCGACCGGTCGTGCTTCAGGCCCAATGTGGCAAGCTTTTGTCCAATCGGTGCGAACAGTTCGGGCCCGACAGCCAAATAGAAGGCACGGACGGTACCTGGCTCAGCTTCATCCAGAAGGTCCTTCAGAGCCTCCCACCCACTATCGCCGGTCGCATCGACACTTTGATAGTTCAATCGCGCCAGGAAGCGGTGGACGATGTCCTGGTTCAGGTCGGCAGCCGGGATATGCCGCCTGAGGGCCTGCAAGGTGAAATCCCGGTAATCCTGATCACTGCGCTCCGTGCGTGATACGCCGATGATCCGGGAGTCATCTTGGATTTGGCCGTCACGGTCACGGTAGTACAGCGCAGGGAGCAGCTTGCGTTCGGCTAGATCGCCGCCGCCGCCAAAGATGACATAATCAAACGGATCAACCTTGATGATCTGACTGGTCATACCGCCTCCGCTTCGGCCGAAGCCCATTGATGGTGATGCACGCCATCCCGATCCAGCATGCGGAAGGTATGGGCTCCGAAGTAATCGCGCTGTCCCTGCACCAGATTGGCCACCCCGCGTGCCCGGCGCAGGTCATCGAAATAGGCCAGCGCCGCGGACAGTGCGGGAACCGGGATTCCGGCCGTAACCGCTCGGGCAACGACTGATCGCAGTGCTGCTTGACCCTTTTGCACCCGAGCCGCGAAGGCAGGATGGGCAAGCAGGTTGCCTTGATGCCCTGCGTCGCCATAGGCGGCCATGATATCCTGCAAGAAAACCGACCGGATAATGCAGCCCGCTCGCCAAATACGGGCGATCTCTGCCATCGGCAGATCCCACCCGAATTCTACGGATGCCGCGGCCATGACCTCGTACCCTTGGGCATAGGCAATGATCTTTGCTGTCTCGAGCGCGGCCTCCAGTTCCGCGATACCTTCCCCATCCGAGGCAAAGCGACCATTCACTGCCTGGAGCCCGGCATAAATTTCCGATGCACGGGCGCGCTCCTCACGCTGTGCCGACATGCTGCGGGCAGCCACAGCGGCCTCAAGGGTGGTGGCGCCCACGCCGAGCTTCTGCGCCTCGATTACTGACCAACGACCGGTGCCCTTTTGCCCTGCCTCGTCCACGATCAGGTCGACCAGGGGCTTTCCGGTGGCGGCGTCTGATTCGGCCAGAACCGCGGCTGTGATCTCAATCAGATAGGACGACAGGCCGCGCTGGTTCCAACTTTCGAAGATGCGTGCAATCCGGGACGCGTCAAACCCGACGCCATCGCGCAGGATCGCGTAGATTTCTGCGATCATCTGCATGTCGGCATATTCGATGCCGTTGTGGACCGTCTTGACAAAATGACCTGCTCCGTCGCGACCCAACCAAGCGACGCAGGGACTGCCGTTATACTTGGCCGAGATCGGCTCCAGCAGAGGGCGCAAGCGGGTCCAAATTGCCGGGTCGCCCCCGACCATAATCGATGGACCGTGCCGCGCGCCCTGCTCGCCACCCGAGACTCCCATGCCAACAAAATGGATGCCTGTTCCGTCGAAACGGGCATTGCGGGCTCGCGTATCGTTAAAATCCGTGTTGCCGGCATCAATGATGATGTCGCCTTCGTCCAGCAAGTCCCGCAGCACAGCAAGCTGTTCATCGACAGCGGAGCCTGCATTGACCATCAGCAAGATGACCCGAGGCCGCGCCAGCCCGGCGACAAAACGTTCGACCGTTTCATGCGCGAACAAGCGCTGCGTGAGATCGGGATTGTCGTCTTTCAGCTGCTGCGCCTTGCTTGCTGTTCTGTTGAACAGCGCAACATTGAAGCCGTTGCCGGCAAAGTTCAGGGCCAGCATCGCGCCCATGACGCCTAGTCCCAGCACTCCGATATCTGATTTGACCTTGTCCATCTGATCCTCCTCGATTGGTCTTGGAGAAAGATCAGCGCCGCCGCAGGCTGCTCGCCACTTCAATCCTATCGATTTTCCGATGTGAAATACGAATGGTGAAAACGACTGGAAAGCAGAGTCGGGACGCGGCCCATTTGATGATATGAAATACCGACGGCTTAGTTGAAACAGCCTGCGGGCATCCGGCTGGACAAATCCTTGGCGCACTTGACCACAGCGCGCGAGATATAGTCGCTATAGGCTTCGGTGGCTCGCTTCCGTTCGATGGTGACACCGATCGATCCTACAACGGCTCCGGACATGTCCCGCACAGTTGCCGCAAAGCCCGTTTGACCAGTGTGAAATTCGCCATCCTCCACCGCAAAGCCAGACCGGCGCACAAGGCGCAGTTCCTCGATCAGGCTGGAGAGGGTGGTGATCGTGTGCAGGGTAAAGGTGCTCAGGCCGTTGTCGGCCACGACCCGGGCCAGTTCTGTCTCTGGTAGCCAGGCAAGGATCGCCTTGCCATTCGCCACGGCATGGGCGGCATGGGTCATCGGCCGGTCGCTGAGGTCGATGGCCGAGCGGCCCTGAGAGGGAAGCCTGACATAGCTTACCAGGGAGGACCCGCGCAGCACGGTCATCTGCACTGCCTCGCGGATATTCTCGTTCAGCTCGTGCAGGGCCGGCTTGACGAATTCGATCAGCTTGGCTTCTCGCTCGGACCTGCGCGAGAGGATCTCAAACTTGGAACTCAGGCTATAACCCTGTGCTCGCCCTGAATTAATCACATAGCCCCGACGGACCAGTGTGTTAACCAGATGGTGGCAGGTTGACAGGTTGAGATCAGACAGCGCAGCGATATCCTTGAGCATAAGGGGCCGGTCGCTGAGCGACAGAACCTCGATGATGGATAGCGCCCGATCGACTGACTGAATGCTCTTGCCGCGCTCTTCGCCCGATAAGGCGTTCACGGGAGGCCGGTAATGAGACGTCCGTTCAGCCGTTTTTTCCACATGTGAAATCTGACGCATTTCTCTCCCCCTTAAATGCGAGCGAGAGTAAAGGTAGCACTGCATGATTATACAACAATCATTGTCTGTATCTTCCTGGTGAATTTCACGATGTGAAAACCTCGCGGCCCTCCAGGCGATGAACATTCAGCATGTAGGGTGAAGGTGAGGGTGCAACCTTTGATCACCATTGTACCTCGAGAGTGAGGACGAGCTGCAAGGCAAGGTTAGTCATTGAGCTTGGTTTTTATGATCGTTGGCGAGGTAAGACAAACGGGGAGAAACCGGTAAAATGGACACTTGGCGCCACAAAGCATTCGGGGCGCTAAGATCGTTGCAGACGCTCGACTGCAAGGCTTAAGTGGGCCGTGACCGACTGCCGGGCGATATGGTCCCGGACTTCCATAAAACCCGTTCCGATCCAGAGCAGCACTCGCAAGAATGACAGGGTGCGTGCAGAAGGATGAGGAGTTTTACCTCAGGCTTTTGGGAGATTCTGCGATCAGCACTGTCATGCTCTGCGGTTATGCTACACTGATGAGATCCAGTGCCGTGTCGCCGTCAATAACAAGTCCCGTCGCAATGCCGCTTGCCAAGAACCCACGCACCGCGTCGATCTTACTGCCCCCAGCCACCAGCGCGACAGTCGGTATCTTTCGTAAATCCTCCAGCCCTAAGCCGATGGTTCGATGATTCAACGGATGGTCCACCGCTGCGCCGGCTGCGTTGAAGAACAACCCATTCGTGTCTCCTACGGCCCCGCATTCGCGAAGCTCGGACAGTTCCTGCGCGGTAATCATGTTTTGGCGGCGCAGCAAGGAATCCTCGCGTAGTTCGCCCAAGGAGATATAGGCCATTGTTGCGGCCTTGGCCAAACTTAGCGCGTGCTGCACGGATTGCTGCGAGACCAGCACTTCACGCGCCTCAGCCGTATCGGCGATAAACGGGACGGGAAGAAAGAAGCCTTCGCCGCCGGATGTCCTGGCCAGAGAGTGAACAACCTCGAATGGGTTGTAGGCTGAATTCGCCGTCAGGGATCCCATCAGGCTGATGAACCTTGCCCCGGGTGCACTTACTCCGGCCATTTGCAGGGTCATCTGTTCCAGCGTGCGACCCCACCCAGTGCCAATTACGGCTCGCGGGGTCTCGGACAGGTGCCTGCGCAGGTGGGATGCGGCCGCCGCCCCTACAGCACGAAAGGCGAAGGGCGCCAGCAGGGCGTCATCATGCTTTCCGGGCGTGTCAAAGCGCAGCGCAGGGGTGCAGATGCAGAAATTCAGTCCGTAGCGGGTGCGAATCGCTTCCTCTACCGGCAGCAGGCCGACATTCGAGGGATTGATCGTGATGCTGACTAGGCCCGCATCACGTGCGTCAGAGAGCAGCTTGTTTACTCGCGCCCGTGTCGTTCCAAGGCGCTTGGCCGTCGCCTCCTGGTTTAGGCCGCCGACATAATAGAGCCAGGCAGCACGGGTCATCAAAACATCGTCTTCCTGCATTCCGGCTCCATTCACCAGCATCCTGTCTCCTACTCTGATCGGCTTCGTGACAAATGTCACGATGGTTGACAAATGTAATTAACCGCCGCATCCTTGGCCTGTCGGAAGAGGACCGGCGAACCAGATTCCAGCACTGGAACTTTCCAGATAGCTGGCCCAGGGAGGGATTTGCAGATGAGAAACCGGATTTCCGGTATTGCGGTCGCATGTTCTGTCGCTGCGCTGTTGGGCGCGACGGGAACGGCAAGCGCGCTCGAGATCGCGATGGTGCATTCTAACGCCGCCGCCCAGTCCGACCAGCGGACCAAGGCGGGCTTCGAAGCTTGGATCGAGGAGAATGGCAAGACCGACTGGAATGTCAGCTATCTCGACAGCGGCGGGTCCGGCGAGGCGACTGCCTCGAACATTCAGGATGCCGCCAGCCGTGGTGTCGATGCGATTGTGATGACCATGGCCGACCTGCGTGCCAGCCGCGCGGCCCTTGATGCCGCCAAGGCAGCCAACATCCCGGTTTTCGCTGCGGACTCCGGCTATGTGGAAGGCATCGTGGTGGATGTCACGACGAACAACTGGGCGATGTCCTCGGATGTGTCGGTCTACCTGCTCGACCAGATGGGCGGCGAAGGCAATCTGGTCTTCTTCCGCATGGCCGAACACCACGGCACCCGCAAGCGGGGCGACGTGATGGCCTCGGTGCTGAAAGAGTATCCGGGCGTAAAGGTGCTGGCTGAGCACAACATCGACTACAACGCCTTCTTCGAGGACACCTCGCGCACGATGGAGGATTACGCGGCCCGCTTCGGTGCAGATATCGACGCGGTCTGGGCGCCTTGGGATGAACCGGCGCAGGCGGTGGTGAACGTGCTGAACGCGCAGGGTCTGACCGACGTCAAGGTTATCGGCATCGATGGTCATCCGCAGGCAGTGGCCGAGGTTTGCAAGCCCGAAAGCCAAATGATCGCCACCGTGGGCCAGCCTTTTGAGAAGATGGGCGGCCAGATCGCGGAATGGATCCAGGCCATCGTGGTAGACGGCAAGCCTGCCGCCGAGGTGATCCCGACGAAGACTGTCTACATGGACGCGCCGCTGATCACCAAACAGAACTGCCAGGAATTCCTGCAGTAACCATCATGAACCGGGGCCGATACCTGGCGGGCAGCCTGCCGCTGCCCGACGGATGGGTTTGCCTGATCGGCCCCGGCTTCTCAATGTGAAAGGCAGAACCATGGACGTCCACTTGGCAGACATCGTGATGCAGTTCCCTGGCACTCGTGCGCTGGATGGCGTGAGCGTCACCTTTCGCAACAATGAGGTCCATGGCCTGATCGGCGAAAACGGTGCCGGCAAATCGACGCTGGTCAATGTTTTGGGCGGAAGCCTGCAACCCAGTCAGGGGCAGGTCATGATCGGGGACAAGGCGGTCCGCTTGTCGTCTCCCCATGACGCCTTGTTGCAGGGCATCGCCCATGTCAGCCAGGAAGGCAGCCTCGTTCCCGGCCTGAATGGCGCCGAGAACATCCTGCTGGGCCATGAGCCGAGGCTGGCAGGTATCATCGTCCGCAAGGGAGCATTGCAGCGGCACGCTACCGAACTGATGTTTCGATGGTTTCCCAAGGTTTCGATCGATCTCAATCGGCCGGTTGCGGAATTGCCGATGGCAGACCGCAAGGTGATCGAGATCGTCCGCGCCCTGCGCGGCAGTCCCAGGATCGTCATCCTGGACGAGCCGACGGCAACATTGCCCGCACGCGAAAAGGAACAGCTATGGCAGATCATCCGCTCCCTGCCGCAGCAGGGCGTCGGGGTCGTGCTGATCAGCCACTTCCTGTCCGAGATCAAGGCGCTGTCCGACCGCATCACCGTGTTGCGCGACGGTCGCCATATCTGTTCCGAACCTGCCGAGGCCCTGTCCGAGGACCAACTGGTCGAACTGATGTTGCGCCGCACGGGTGGGGCGCAACTGCGGGGGGCTGCTGCATCCACCACACAGTCTGATGCGCCCCTGGTTCTGGATGTGCGCGACTGGCATGTCGGAGCGATCCATGTCCCGCATTTCAGCCTGCACGCGGGCGAGATCGTGGGCCTGATTGGCTTGACGGGCGCAGGACATTTCGGCTTTGCCCGATCGCTGCACAATCCCGCCGGCGCTCGCTGCCAGACACTGACAATCGCTGGCAAGCCGACCGAATTGGGCCCGCCCCGGAAGATGCAGGATGCTGGCATTGCCCTGGTGCCGGACCACCGCATGGAATACGCGCTGATCGGCGAATGGACGCTGCGCGAGAACCTGTCGATGGTTCATCCCAACCACGGCACGATAGCCGGCGGCATTCTGTCACCCCGGCGCGAGGAGACCGAGGCTCGCCGCGTCATGAAACTGATGAACGTCAAGGCACATTCCTCGCGCCAGCTGCTGCGCGAGCTGTCGGGCGGCAACAAACAGAAGATCTCGATCGGCAAGTGGCTTTACGGCGCGTCCGACCGTTATCGTATCATGATCTTCATCGAACCGACCGAGGGCGTAGATATCGGCGCCAAGGCCGAGATCTATGCCGAGATGCGCAGACTGGCTGGGCAGGGGGTGGGTATTATCATCGCCTCGTCGGACCTACTGGAAATTGAATCCGTGGCGCATCGCGTCATTCCCTTTGTCCGACAAAGTCCGGGGCCGGAAATCCACTCCACTGACTTCTCGGAAAGCACCTTCATCACCGCTATCTCAGGAGCCGCAGCATGAGCGATACCGCCTCTGGCGCCGCTGCCCCCGCCCGCCACGACATGGTGCTGGGCATCGTCCGCAAGGATCACGTCCAGCGCTACAGTACCCTTGTCGTGCTGGTGCTGATGTTCATCGTCTTCAGCCTGACCGTGGACCGTTTCCTGACCTCTCAGAACCTGTTGAACATCGCTCAGCAGATATCGATGCTGACCATCGTGGGCGCGGGTCTCACCTTCGGCTTCGCCGCCCGCGAGATGGATCTGTCGGTCGGGTTCACCGTCGGCTTGGCAGGCGTGCTCGTGCCCCTGCTACTGGTCGCGGGCACGCCCCTGCCGCTGGCGCTGCTGGCGGGGCTTGGCGCCGGTCTAGCCGTCGGCCTGATGAACGCCTTTTTCGTCACCATTGTTGGTATTCCTTCACTGATTGCGACTCTGGCCTCAGGGTCGATCCTCTTCGGGATCAACTTTCTAGTGACAGGCGGTCGCGCGATATATGGGGGCCTGCCGCCGGCCTATCTCTGGCTGGGACAGGGCAGGATCCTGGGTATCCCGGTTCTGGCCTTCTTCATGCTGGGCGCGGTCGCCCTAGCCTGGTTCGTGATGGAGCGGACGGTGTTCGGCCGCTACGTCTATGCGGTCGGCGGCAACCAGAAAGCGGCCGAACTGTCCGGCGTCCAGGTGCGCCGATATCGTGCCGCGTCGCTGGTCGTCTGTTCGCTGTTCGCGGTGATCGCGGGCACCCTGCTAGCCGCGCGGCTCGGTTCGGGGCAACCCAACGCTGGCGAACGCTACCTGCTGGACGGTCTCGCTACGGTCTTCATCGGCATGACAATGCTGCGCCCCGGAACGGCGACCGTGCTCGGAACCTTCTGCGGCGCGCTGTTCATCGGCATCATCAACAACGGCCTGAACTTGATGGGCATGGATACTTACATCCAGTCCATCGTGAAGGGCGCCATCATTCTTGTGGCCGTCGCGATCGTGTCGCGCAGCACCAAGCTCAATCTTCTCTAATTGACGGAGTCTGGGATGACCAAGCCCGAGGCCATTCACGCCGCGTCTGCCAGGCCCAACACGGACCTGCCGCAGCTTTATCGCACCATGCGGCGCATCCGCACCTTCGAGGAACGCGTGGGCGAGCTGTTCGTCCGCGGACAGTCCGCAGGCTCGATGCTGCATCTCTCCATTGGGGAGGAAAGCGCCGCGGCGGGATTCTGCGCCCACATGCAGGACGGCGACACCTTCACCACCCACCATCGCGGCCATGGTATTTTCCTGGCGCGCGGCGCCGATCCCAACCGCATGATGGCCGAGATCGGCGGAAAGGAAGCGGGCTATTGTCGTGGCAAGGGCGGCTCGATGCACATCGCCGACATGGGTCTGGGGCATCTGGGCGCGAATGCCATCGTAGGCGGCGGCATTCCGGCGATCATCGGTGCGGGGCTGGCAGCCCGGCATCACGGGACCGGCAAGATCTCTGTCGCATTCTTCGGGGACGGGGCAACGGGGCAGGGCATCCTTTACGAAAGCATGAACATGGCCGCGCTGTGGCGGCTGCCCTGCGTGTTCGTTTGCATCAACAACCAGTATGGGATGGGTACCCGGATTGACCAAGCGACTGCGAATGCCGTGCTGCATGAGCGTGCCCATGCCTTCGGGCTAGCGGCCGAGACTGTGGACGGGTTGAATGTCGAAGCCGTGGCTGAAGCGGCTGAGCGTCTGGTTGCTGGGGCGCGCGAAGGCAGGCCAGCTTTCCTGGTCGTCGATTGCTATCGGTTCTATGGTCATGCGCGAAAGGACAAGTCGCCCTATCGCGATGCGACTGAGGAGGAAACGGGCCGCCGTAAGGACCCGGTGGCTTTTGCCCGCGCGGCCTTGCTGGAACGCGGTCTGGCCGATGCAGCCGAACTGGATGCGCTTGACGCCCAGATCGACGCCGAGATGGACGCCACCATTGACTTCACCATCGCGCAGACCGAGCCGCCGCTGTCGACGATGTTCCGCGATGTCTATGCGCCAGAGGAACCAGAGCCCGAGCCGGTTCGGACCCGCATCGACCGCATCCTGGCCCGCGCCTAAAAGGTAAGAGAAAATGGCACTTCAGGAACTGACCTACCGCGACGCCTTGCGTCAGGCGCTGATCGACTCCATGCGCGAGAACCCCGATGTGATCATCATGGGGGAAGAGGTCGGGCGCTATGGTGGCGCCTATGCCGTCACCAAGGAACTGATCAAGGAATTCGGGGCCGAACGCGTCATTGACACGCCGATTTCAGAACCCGCGATCATCGGCGCGGCGGTTGGCGCTGCGATGGCGGGACTGCGTCCCGTGGCCGAGCTGATGTATGTCGATTTCATCGGCATGACGATGGACCAGTTGGGCAACCAGGCCGCCAAGATCCGCTACATGTTCGGCGGCCAGATCGGCGTGCCGATGGTCCTGCGCACCCAAGGCGGCACCGGCCGCTCGGCGGGTGCCCAGCACAGCCAGAGCCTTGAAGCTTACGTCATGCACACCCCCGGCCTGCGGCTGGCAATGCCCGCCACGGTCTCAGACGCTTATCACCTGCTGCGCATGGCGCTGACCAAGCCCGATCCGGTCGTCTTCATCGAGCACAAGGCACTCTACACGATGAAGGAGACGGTCGATCTCGACGCCGAGCCTCTGGCTTGGGGCAAGTCGGCCGTCCGGCGCGAGGGAAAGGACCTGGTTATCGTCACCTATTCGCGGCAGCTGCATTATGTCATGGAGGCGGCGAAGAAACTATCGACGGACGGGATCGAGGCGACAGTCATCGATCTGCGCACCCTGAATCCGCTGGATTTTGACACGATCCGCGAGCATGTCGAACGTGCAGGCCGCGCCATGGTGGTCAGCGAAAGTGTCATGACCGCCGGCGTTGCGGCCGAGCTTTCGGCGCGCATTACCGAGGAGTGCTTCGACTATCTTGAAGACCCGGTGGTCCGCGTTGCTGGCGAGGATATCCCGATCTCGGTCTCGACCGCGCTGGAAACCGGCTCGGTGCCCGGACCGCAACTGATCCTCGAGACAGCCCGCAAGCTACTCGGCGCAAGGGTGGCGGCATGAACAGCCTCACCTTGACCATGCCACGCCTTGGCGAAACCATGGACGAGGGCGTGATCGTCGGCTGGATGGTCGCGCCGGGCGAGGCGTTCAAACGCGGCCAGCCGATCCTGGAACTGGAGACCGACAAAACCGTGGTCGAGTTTCCTGCTCTAGGCGATGGAATGCTGGAAGAAACCTTTGCTAGCCCCGGTGACCGGATCGAGGTCGGCAAGCCGATTGCCCGCGCCAAAGTCTTCAGTGAGGCGGACTGGGCGGACGAGAATGCGGCGCCCGCCGAGGCAACCGTCGCCGAAGAGGCTACGCCGGTGTCGATCCTACGAATGCCCAAGCTGGGCGAGACAATGGACGAAGGCGTGATCTCGAGCTGGCTGGTGCTGGAGGGCGCGGCATATGGCCGTGGCGACGCGATCCTTGAGGTCGAAACCGACAAGACCGTAGCCGAGGTGCCTGCACTCTATGAGGGACGGGTGCTGCGTATCCTGGCACAGCCCGGTGAAAAGCTACCGGTCGGGGCGCCCATTGCCGAAGTCGAGGGCCGTGTCGAGGAGGTTGCCGGCCAAGCTGCCGCGAAACTCGCCGAGGCTCCGACCCCGGCCCCGACGGCTCCTCATCACGCCGCAAGGTCGGACCGCCTTCGGGCAACGCCGCTGGCCCGCAGGTTGGCCCGGCAGAGCGGCATTGCCTTGGACCAGATCACCGGCACAGGACGGCGTGGCCGCATCGAGCGGGCCGATGTCGAACGTCTATCGGGGGGTGGTGCTCCCGCCGCTGGCGATCTGCACTGGCTGCAGACCCCAGCGGGCCGCGTGGCCTATACCGTCGCGGGCACCGGCGGGCGGGTGCATCTGCTGGTCCACGGCTTTGCGGGGGATAGCAGTGCTTGGGCGCAACTCTCGGCCGCCATCGCGCGAGCGGGCCATACCGCCGTGGCCCTGGATCTACCCGGCCATGGCGCGACCGAGATCGAAGGGCCGGACCTGGCTGTCCTAGCTGATGCCGTGACGCGTCTGGCCGAGACCTTGCCCGCTGGCGCGACGCTGGTTGGCCATAGCCTCGGGGCAGCGGCCGCGGTCGCGGCGTCGTCCCGGCTCGGCTCTCGCATCGCGCGGTTGGTCCTGCTGACGCCCGCAGGCTGCGGTCCGCGCATCGGCGCGGATTTCGTTCATGGCATGGCCCAGGCCGACAGTTCTGGAGAGGTCGCGCATCTGCTGCGCCTTCTCGGACCGAAGGGCGGCGCGCTGTCTGATGCAGCGTTGCGCCAGATGGCGGGCGAGATGGCACGGGGACGGCTCAAGGACTTGGCCACGCAGATTGCGACGCCAGACGGCCGCCAACGTATCGACATCCTGCGGCCCTTGGCGCAGTTGAACCTGCGGGTCTCGGCGGTCTTCGGGACCGATGATCGGATCGTCGCAGCGACCGACGCGCTGAACCTGCCCTTGAACGTCGCCGCGCATTTCCTGCCCGCCGGCCACATGCCGCAATGGGATGCCCCACGCGAACTGGCCGACTTCATCCTCAACGGAGGCCAACATGGCTGATACCGCCGCCGATCTTGCCGCGGCCAAGGCCCGGCTTGGTGCATTCGCGAAATCCGCGCCCGTACTGATGCAGGGCTTTGCCGCAATCAGCCGTCAGGCGACCCAGGCAGGCGGCTTCAGCGCCGCGCAGAAGGAGCTGGTGGCCGTCGCCATTTCGGTCGCCAAAGGCTGCGAGGACTGTATCCTTTATCACCTCGATGCGGCCCGGCGCCACGGCGCGACCGAGAGTGATTTGATCGAGGCCCTGGAAGTCGCGGTGGAAATGGGCGGCGGGCCGGCAATTATGTATTCCGGTAAGGCATTGGAGGCCTTTCGCAAGCTGGCTTGAGGACCGGCGCGAGGGGAACGGGAGGAAAGAATGGCCTATTATCTGACCGCCGACGGCGGCACCGAAAGTTTGCGCGCGCGCGTTTATGACCTGTCGGGCAACTGCCTTGGACAGAAGGCGGTCAGCTATGATACTCGCTTCGCCCCCGGCGCCCGTGCGGAGCAGGCGCCCGAGGACTGGTGGAACGCGCTTGTCGCGGCAACGGCAGGGGCGGTCGGGGACGCCGGGATCAACGCATCCCAGATCGAGGCCATGTGCTTTGCAACCACCTGCTGCACGGTCGTTGCGCTGGACAAGGCCGGCAATCCGCTGCGTCCCGCCCTGATGTGGATGGATGTCCGCGCAAATGCCGAGGCCGATGCGGTTCTGGCCACCGGCGATCCGGCACTGGCAATCAACGGCGCGGGGCAGGGGCCAGTATCGGCAGAATGGATGATCCCGAAGGCATTGTGGCTGAAGCGGAACGAGCCGCATGTCTATGATGAGGCTTATACCATCTGTGAATACCAAGACTTCCTTACTCTCCGCCTGACAGGGGAACGCTGCGCCAGTCTGAACAACACGGGCCTGCGGTGGCATTATTCCAACCGCAACGGTGGATGGGCGCGCGGTATTCTGGCCGCACTGGGGATTGATGATCTGGCGGAGAAATGGCCGGACCGCGTGGTGCCCCCTGGTGAGGTCGTCGGAACCCTCACCCCCCAGGCGGCCGCGGCGCTCGGCCTGAGACCTGAAGTCAAGGTCGTCCAAGGTGGGGCCGACGCGCTGATCGGCATGATCGGCCTTGGTGTGGCCAAGCCAGGCCAGCTTGCATTGATCACCGGATCATCGCATTTGCAGTTCGGCGTGACCGAGGCGCCCTTGCATGCGCCGGGCGTATGGGGCGCCTATCCCGATATCGTCTATCCTGACCGCTGGATCGTCGAAGGCGGGCAGACCTCGACCGGTTCGATCATCAATTGGTTGCGGCGCTTCTGCGGGGGCAATCTGGATCTAGCCGAGTTGAACCGGAAGGCCGAGGCGCTGGAACCCGGTTCCGATGGGGTGATTGTGCAGGATCATTTTCAGGGTAATCGGACGCCCTATACCGACCCCCTGAGCCGCGGCGCCATTGTCGGTCTTACGCTGGCGCATGAGCCGCATCATGTGTTTCGCGCCATCATGGAGGGGATCGGCTTTGGCACTCGCGCGATCCTGGATGCATTTCGGGCCGGGGGCTATGCCTCGACCGAGATCACGGTGGGCGGGGGCGCAACCGCATCACGGCTTTGGATGCAGATCCATGCCGATACCGCCGGTCTGCCGGTGCGCATTCCCGCATCGGCCGATGCTCCCTCGACTGGCTCGGCGGTGCTGGCGGCACATGGCGCCGGACGTTTTAGCAGCATCGACGATGGCATTGCCGCCATGGTGCGTCCCGGCACCAGCATTGATCCCCGCCCGCGCGAGACAGCAATGTATCACGAGATCTACCAGCGTTACCTGGGGCTTTATCCGGCCTTGAAGGGAGCATTGGCATGATCCGCGAATTTGACCTGGCTGGGCGGCTGGCGGTTGTCACGGGCGGGGCTGCGGGTATCGGTCGTGCAATAGTCGAGGTTCTTGCCGAGGCAGGTGCCACCGTTATCGTGGCAGACCGAGACGAGGCCGCCGCCATGTCCCTTGCCGAGCAGTTGAACGGCCATGCGCTGACGCTGGACGTGACCGATGCCGATGCTGCCGAGCTAGCCGCTGCGAGCCTGGTCGCCCGGCACGGTGCGCCGGATATCCTGGTGAACAACGCAGGCATCGTGATGAACGCCCCTTCCCTGGAGGTCGATCTGGCCGATTGGCGACGCGTAATGGATGTGAACCTGCACGGAGTCTTCCACACCTCTCGGGCTTTCGGCCGCCACATGGTCGCGGCGGGCAAAGGCTCGGTCGTCAACCTCAGCTCGATCTGCAGCAAGGTGACGGTCCATCCCCAGCCTCAGGCTGCCTATAACGCAGCAAAGGCCGGGGTGAACCTGCTGACGAAATCGCTGGCGGTCGAATGGGCAGGCAAGGTCCGCGTCAATGCGGTGGCGCCCGGATATACCGCGACCGAACTGACCTTGCAGGGTCGCTCCAAACCGGAATGGTTCAATACCTGGCTTGCCTGCACGCCGATGGGGCGATTGGCCGAGCCGCGCGAGATTGCGCTGGCCGTGGCATTCCTTGCATCCGACGCAGCATCCTATGTGACCGGCACCGTGCTGATGGTGGACGGCGGCTATACGGCAATCTGAAAGGCTTGAAGATGAGTGGAAACGGAAAGATCGCATTGGTGACGGGCGCCAGCCGCGGAATTGGCAGGGCCATTGCCCTGGGACTTGCGCAGCGGGGCTTCGATCTTGCCCTGAACGACATCGCAGCCCAAGCCGAGGGGTTGAAAGCCGCTGCAGATGAAGCTCGCGCGCTCGGCCGCCGGGTCGAGGAACTTCATGCCGATGTCTCGGACAAGACGCAGGTGCAGGCGATGGTCGATGCCGCAGTGGAACGGCTGGGGACGATCCATGCGGTCGTCAACAACGCAGGCATCTTGCGCGCCTCGGACGTCGAGCATTGCCCGGAGGATTACTGGGACAGCGTGATGGACGTGAATGCCAAGGGCACCTTCCTCGTGGTGCAGGCGTTGCTGCCGGTCATGAAGGCACAAGGCTATGGCCGGATCTGCAACATCTCGTCGATCGGCGGCAAGCATGGTGCACCCGAGCAGGCCCATTACTCGGCCTCGAAAGCTGCCGTCATGGGCTTCACCCGCGTGTTGGCGCAAGAAGTCGGACCCTTCGGCATTACGGCGAACTGCATCTGCCCTGGCATCATCCTGACCGACATGGGCCGAGTGAACCTGGACGATCCCGAAGTGCGCGGCGCGTGGCAGGCAAAGACGGCAATGGCGCGTATCGGCCATCCCGACGATGTGGCCGGTCCGGTCGCTTTCTTCTGCTCGGATGACAGCGCCTTTGTAACCGGGCAGACGTTGAACGTGGATGGCGGGATTGTACTAAGCTGACGCTGTTCTGAATAGTCTTCGGAGCCAGATCGATGCTCAGACCGTTTGCTGCTCAGTATATAAGCGGCTGGGGGATACTCTCTCTGCTACAATGCAATAACTTGGCGGGTGTTCCGGGAAGAAAGACGACGCAGACCTATGTTGCAATGTTGCGAAGCGCCATTCGCTTCGATGATGTCCATCGGTTGCACAGCACTTGGAACGCTACAGGTTCTTCTCCTGCCATTCCATAACACCCGTTCTGGCCATTTTTCCTGCACGAGGCGCACCGGACGAAAGCCACGAGCGCCGAGCATCGCTGAGCCAAGCGCATGCAATTTCAACCAACCAGCGGCTCCTGCTGCATCCGGTATTTGGCCCAAAATTGCTCAGGTGAGGCCGCCTTGCAGGGCGGCCTGCTGGTCTTCTCACATGGCCTCTGGTCGCGGATCCTCCACGAAGCCATCGGCATTCGGCATCTCGATCTCCTTGAAGCTCTGAGCATCCAATTCGGCATCTTCCGGCAGGATGCCGCCGCGGCCCAGGATATAGGCCGAAACTGCATAAACCTCGTCCGCCGACAAGGAGCCCGGCGCGTGCAGCGGCATTGCGCGGTGGATGTAATCGAACAGCGTGCTGGCATGAGGCCAGTAGCTTTCAACCGTCTTCAGGGGCTTGTCTGTGGCGAGGCTGCCTCGATCACCGATCAGGGCAGGGGCGCCGGTTTCCTTGATGCCCTCCAGGTTATCGCCGTGGCAACTTGCACATTGTTCGGCATAGATGGTCTCACCCTCTGCGTAGGTTCCGCTCCCCTCAGGCAAGCCGGACCCGTCCGGCATGATGTCGATGTCGATCGCGGCGATTTCCTCTGCCGTCGCAGGCTGTCCAATCCCGAAGTTGGCATCCAGTCCTGGTGTGGCTTCCCCGTCGGTGGCTCCCACGACAGGGGAGGGTGGCATCGGCTCCTCGAAGTCCCCTACGGGCTCGGGCAAGGCTGCAACCGTCCGTGGTGCCGCTGCATCCGAGGCTGAGGTCTCCGTTTGGGCCTGGGCCATGGTACAGGCAGCCATCAGAAGCCCGGCAAGCGTGAGTTCACGCGTGAACATTGGTCACCTCCCCATTGGCAGCCACATGCCAGCTCTGGATCGCGTTCAGGTGGTAGACAGACTTGGTGCCGCGAACCCGGACCAGGTCGGTCAACGTCGGCTGGACATAGCCTGTCTCGTCGGTGCAGCGGCTCTGCAGGACGGCCTCGTTGCCGTCCCAGATCCAGGGCATGCGGAAGCGCGTGTGGCTCTTGTTCAACACCGGCTCCTGCAAGGCTGCTTCGGCCCAAGTCTTGCCGCCGTCTGCGGAAACCTCGACCTTGGCGACCTTCCCGCGGCCCGACCATGCCAGGCCGCTTATCTCGTAAAAGCCCGGGCGCGGCAGCTTCATGGCGCCCGAAGGGAAGGTGATGACCGACTTTGCATCCATTTCCAGCGTGAACAGCCGGGCGGTGCCATCGGGCATGAGGTCGGTGTACTTGGACGTCTCCTCCCGTGTCATGAAGGGCTTGTCGCTGACCTCCAGGCGGCGCAGCCACTTGATATGCGTGTTGCCCTCCAATCCCGGCAGAAGCAGGCGCAGAGGATAGCCCTGTTCAGGGCGCAGGGCCTCGCCGTTCTGGGCATAGGCCAGGATCGCGTCGTTCATCGCCACATCGATCGGTACCGAGCGCGTCATGACAGCGGCATCCGAGCCTTCGGCCAGGATCCAGGCTGCGCTGTCCTGAATGCCGGCTTCCTTCAGCACGGTGGACAGCAGCACACCCGTCCATTCCGAGGTCGAGGTCAGCCCATGCGTGCCCTGCACAGTCTTGAGGGTCGGCTTCTCCCATTCGGTCAATCCGTTGCCCGAACACTCGATGAAGTGGATGCGGCTGACAGACGGCATGCGGCGCAGGTCTGCCATGGACAGGCGCAAGGGTTTGTCGACGAGGCCGTGGACGATCAGGTTGTGGGTGGCCGGGTCAATGGTGGGGATCCCGCCATGGTGGCGCTCGAAGTGCAGCCCGGATGGCGTGATGATGCCGTGGCCCGACGCCAGAGGTGTCATGGACCAGCTCGAGTCAAGGCTGTCGGTGGGATAGCGCCAGCGGATCTCGTTTTCGAATTGCGAGCGGGATCCATAGCCGCCGTCATCCAGGATCAGGCGCCCCTGTTCCTTTGTCGGATCCGGCTGGACTGGATACTCGATCGCGCCCGGAGGCGCCTCGGCCCGGGCATGTCCGCCCGACAGCAGCAGACCCGACATGATCGCGCCACCCGACAGCAGCCCTCGCCGTGTCAGGGCTGGGAACATGCCTTCCTTGCAGTCGCATTCCTCCTTTGCGACAGCACCTGCCATGATGCGGTTCTCGAGTTCGACGAGAGCTTCGGCCATCCGTCTTTCCGCCGGTCCATAGCGTTCACTTGAAAAAAGATCGTCCTTCATATCTTCCTCCCCATTCACGGCAGCCTCAAAGAAGTTTACCGTGTAGTGAGAAGGGTGCCTCAAAATCTGATAAAAGCAAATGAATGATCGCATGCTGATGCTGCTCGAGGCGATTTCCGCGACACGCGCTGCGGCCGGACCGCTTGAGCTTGCCCGGCACACAGGCCTGCCGCAGGCCACGACCTATCGTCTTCTTGGTGAACTGGAGAGGCTGAAGCTGGCCGAGAGGGTCGGGCAGGGATATCGGATCGGCAGCCGATTGTGCCGGCTTGTCCTCGGGGGAATTCCTGAAGATCGTCTGCGCTCTGCTCTCGGTCCGGAACTGAGGGCTTTGGCGGACGAGACTGGAGAAACTTCCTTTGCGGCCCGGCTGACGGGCAACGGTGTTGAACTCTTCCTGCGCCAGCTGCCGAATGATGGCGCTGCTGGAGGTGTTCTTCCGCCGGTGGGGCTACGTCCCGCCATCTGCAGTGCGGCAAAGGCCATTCTTGCCTACCTCCCCGTTGCTGAACGCGACGAGATGATCGCCAAGATGAAGCTCCGCTTCCCGGATCATTCAGACACAGGCGGCGATGAGTACACCCACGAGATGGCCAGTATTGCCGAAAGTTCCTTTGCGACCTGCTTTGGGAAAGAGGATCCCGACACCGGCAGCTTTGCAACCTCCCTCAACGTAAACGGGCGAAGCGGCTACTTCAGCGTCGGCGTCGTCGGTCCGCGTTCCCGGATCGAAGCAAACTGGCTGAGCAAGCAACCGATCCTCAAGACAAAGGCGGCACTGATGTCCCGCCGACTGGATGATTTGCCTTTGCTTCAGAGCGCATAAGAACTCCATGTCTTCCGAGGACAGCTGCAAGGTCTGGATCCAAACTCTGACAAATCTGCTGCCAGTCTGAGCCCCTATGCAGGAACTGGTCGTCCTGTTCAGATTGCAGAATGTACCTCGAGCTACTGCCGCGACGTTACGCCGCTAACCTGTCACCAGTTACAGAGTGATCGGGCGCTTGATGTCAGATGCACATCTTCCGGCGCGCCCGTTCGCAAAGTGCGTGGCACTGCCTAAAGTGGGTGCAAGATTGCGCGCTGCTGAGCACTTTTTTGGAAGAGCAAAAACGTCGGTTGTAGGCGTAGAAAATTCATTGACGACGCCATGCACTTTATTTCAATATTCGGTAGATTGTTCCAGAAAACGGAAAGTTGGGGGAGTAAGATGGGAATTTTCAGATCTTTGGCGGCGGGACTGTGTGCAGCAGTTATTGCGGGCCTATCCGGCGCGCCGGCCATGGCTCAAGATTATGTCTGGCGCCTGCAAACGAACCTCAACCCGGGCGATCCGGGCCACGTCGCCGTTGAACAGCGCTTTGCCAAGCTTGTCGAAGAGATGTCAGCAGGCCGCATGAAGTTCGAAGTTTACTCGGTAGGCTCGCTCTTCCCGATCGCAGACGGTCTCGAGGCCGTGGGAGCGGGGGTGGCCGAGATGGGCATGCTAACTGGCGGCTATTATGCGGGTAAAGTCGGCCCTGTCGCTTCCATTGAGAGTGGCGTTCCGGGCGCTCTGCGCAGCCCGCTCGAGAGCTTCGACTTCTTCTACAACAAGGGGTTCATCGAGATTGCCCGTGAAGCCTACGCACCTTATGGGGTTTTCTATCTGGGCCCTCAGGTGTCACCGCAGTGGGATATCGTTTCCAATAAACCGATCCGCAAGGTCGAGGACTTCAACGGCTTAAAGATCCGTGCCTTCGGCCTCGAGGCAAACTGGTATGAAAGCATGGGCGCTTCGCCTGTCTTCATGGCAGGTTCGGAGCTTTATACCGCCCTGGCCACCGGCGCCTTGGAAGCGGCTCGCTGGGCAAGTCCATCGGCGAACCAGAACATCTCGCTCCAGGAAGTGGCGAAATATTATATTCAGCCCTCTCCGATGCCCGCGCCTAACAATTTCTTCGCGGTCAACATGGCGGCCTGGGAAGGCTTGCCGGATGATCTGAAGGCAATCCTGCGCGAAGCGGCGATGCTCTCCTCGCTCGACTATCTGACCACAGGCATGAAGCAGGACGCCCAAGCCCTGGTTGATATGCAGGCTAAAGGAATGGAGCTGGTGACTATCGAGGATGCGGAGTTTGCCAAAATGGAAGCTTCCGCGCGCTCGCTATGGATGGCCTATGCCGAGCAAGGGGGCCTGCATGAAAAGGCGGTTAACCTGCTGACTGATTATCTGAGAGAACTAGGCCGCGCTGAATGAAAGCTCTCTCGAACTTGATCGGCCGAGTTCTGGAAGCCATCGGCAAGGTGGTTTCCCTTTCGGTCTTGGCAATCACAGCTGTTATTCTTCTCGAGATCGGCTCGCGCATGATGCTTGGAGTCTCCTTGCCCTGGGCACATGATGTCGCGGTCTGGTTGATGTGTGCTCTGATCATGCTGGGCGGGGCCTGGACGCTAGGCACGGGCAAATTCGTTCGTGTCGATGCGCTCTATGCCGGATTTTCGCACAAAACGCGCCTGCTGATCGATACCTTCGTGACCACCGCGCTGTTGCTGGCGCTTTCCTTCGTACTCATCAAGCACGGCTATACTTTTGCCGAACGCGCCTTCATCGCGGGTGAACGTCCTGTCTCATCGAACTGGGCAGCGCCCGTTTGGCTCTTCAAAGCCTTGGTCCCGGCGGGCACTTCGCTGATGCTTCTAGGCTGGCTGGGCTATCTGTTGAACGAGTGGCATCTGTTCCTGCACCCCGAAGACCAGCAAGACGTCGAAGAGGAGATCCAGATCCATGGCTGATCCAACCTTCGCCTCTATTTTGCTTTTTGGCGGAATGTTTTTCTTCCTCGGCCTTGGCGTCCCTATCGCCATCGCCTTGGGCGGCCTTTCGGTTACGATGATCTACTTCTTCTGGAGCCCTGCCGCGCTGAGCATGATCCCCATGCGCGCCTTTGCAACGGCAACCAGCTTCGAATACCTGTCGATCCCGATGTTCATCTTCATGGCATCGATGCTGCAGAAATCGCGTATCGCTGATGATCTCTACGACACCATGCAGAAGTTCATGGGCGGCATGCGCGGGGGGCTGGCCATAGGGACCATCCTGATCTGCACGATGTTCTCGGCCATGGCCGGCATTTCTGGCGCTGCAACGATTGCAATGGGCATGGTTGCCATTCCGGCAATGCTCTCGCGCGGCTACAACCGCCAAATGACGCTGGGCTCTATTGCAGCAGGGGGCTCTCTGGGCATCCTGATCCCACCTTCGGTGACGATGATCGTCTACGGGCTTGTTGCCAATACCTCGATCGGCGGCCTCTATATGGGTGGGGTGATACCGGGTCTGCTTCTGGCTTTTCTCTTTGGCCTTTATTCCTATCTCCGTTCGGCCTTCGACCCCAAGGTTCATGTCGATACCGTCAGGTACAGCTGGAAGGAAAAGCTCATAAGCCTACGCGCGGTTATCCTGCCCGTCGGCCTGACGGTGGCTGTGATGGCGTCCATCCTGACCGGCACCGCAGCTGTAGCCGAAGCCAGCGCGGTAGGTGCGGGGGGTGCGGTCTTGGCAGCAGCCCTGGCACGTCGCCTAACACTCGAGAACCTCCTCGGGGCTTCGCGCGAGACGCTGATCCTCTCGGCGGTGATATTCTGGATCATCATCGCATCTTCGGCCTTGTCCACCTTCTACACGGCAATCGGCGCGACGCGCATGATCGAGGGGCTGATCCTTGACCTGGAATGGAACCGCTGGGTCATTATCACCGTCATGCTTGTCATTCTTGCGCTGATGGGCATGGTGCTCGAAACTACCGGTATCATTATGATCACCGCGCCGATTTTTGCGCCAGTGGCCGTGCAATTGGGCTTTGATCCAATCTGGTTTGGCATCCTCTTTATCGTGCTGATGGAGATGGGCTTTCTGACGCCGCCCTTTGGCTACAACCTCTTCTATCTGAAAGGGGTCGCACCCAAGGATGTGACCATGAACGAACTTTATAGATCGATCATCCCCTTCGTTCTTATCATGATCTTTGCTGTCGCCTTGATGATGATCTTTCCTGGGATCATCACCTGGTTACCCAGACTGATCATGTAAAAAAACGAAAGCCGCCAGTACCGCTGGCGGCTTTTTCCTTCCGTCTTGGTCAAGAAGTCAGCGCAGGGGCTCACCTTTGGCGATCAGGGCGGCGAAGCGCTCGGCTCCCTGCATCAAGGGTCCAACAAAATGATGAGCTTCCTTGGCAAGAATGCGTTCAACAGGCCCTGTTACCCCTAGTGCATAGACCACGGGCTGGCCTGACAAGCTGATCGGCACTGCATAGGCGGCCACATTGGCGTCGATCTCGCGGTCGCAAATGGCAAAGCCGGTTTTGCGCACCTCTGCCAGTTCCGCATAGACGTCAATGCGCGAGGTCTTCGTCTGATCGGTATAGCGCGTCAACTCGCCGGAAAGGTGATGGTCCACGACGTCGTCGGGCTGAGAGGCCAGGATGACCTTGGAAACCGCTGCCGCATGGAAAGGCAGAACATCGCCCGGCACGACGTGAAAGCGATACCCCGCAGGCGAAATCGCCTGGGCGATTGATTGCACCTTCTCGCCGTCATAGCGCACGCAATAGCAAGTTTCTTCCAACGCGAGCGATAGTTCATGCGCAATAAGTTGGGCAAAGCGCGTCACCTGCGAGGGGTTAACCCCCAGTTGCAACAAGCGCCAAAGGCGATCTCCCGCAACAAACCCCTTCCGATTGTAGTCATCATGGGAGAGCACGCCGATCTCGGTCAAAGCGTTGAGCAGCCGATGAGCTGTAGGCTTCGGAAGCCCTGTAATATTGGCCACCTCCGTCAAGGTTGAGCCATTGCCCGAAGCAATCACCGCCTCAAGCACGCTGAAATAGCGTTCGAGCGGGCTGTCGGCGGTAGTTTTGTTTTTTGGCATCAGCCCTGCACAAAAATTAGAGGAAAAAATAGTGCCCCGACCATGTCCCAAACCGCTAGAGCGAGAAATTCTTAACCTGCGGTTTGCCGCTTGACAATCACCTCTGAGATTCTGAATCTTGTCATTAAGCGGAACATAGTTCCATAAATCGAGACGGGATCAAGGCAAATGGCTGTTACCATAGGGGTGGATGTCGGAGGTACGTTCACCGACTTTCTGTTGGTTGATACTGAAACAGGCGAAGTGCGCACCGAGAAGGTCCCGACCACCGTTGATGACCGCGCACGCGGCTTTCTGGCAGGGATCGCCAGGCTGGGTGTAAAGCCTGCAGACATCCGCTGGCTGGTGCATGGGACTACCGCAGGCACCAATGCCGTTCTGGAGCATAAGGGCGCACGGATTGGTCTTATCACCACCCAGGGCCACCGCGACGTGCTTGAACTTGGCCGCCGGACCCGTCCCCATGCTTATGGCCTTTCGGGCAGCTTCCGGCCCCTTGTCCCCCGTGATCTGCGTCGCGAAGTGGCCGAGCGCATGGACGCCCAGGGTCGCATCGTCACTCCCGTGGCTATCGAGGAGGTTCTTGATCAGGCAAGGGATCTGCTTGCCCAAGGTGTTGAATCTTTGGTGATCCAGTTCCTGCATTCCTATGTGAACCCCGAGCACGAGATTGCCGCCGCTGCCGCCGTGCGGGAGATCTGGCCCAATCCCTATGTCGTCGCCTCGCATGAAATCGTGCGCGAGATGCGCGAATTCGAACGCGGCACAACCGCCGCAATCCATGCTGCAATCGCGCCCATCGTTTCGGCCTATATCGAGCGGGTGGATAGCGCGCTCAAGGCCGAGGGCTTTGACCATGACCTGCTGATCATGCAGGCCAATGGCGGCATGGCGGGGGCGCCAGTTATTGCGGAACACGCCGTGCATACGATTATGTCCGGTCCCGCGGCTGGCGTTCTGGCGGCCGCGGAATTGGCCAAGCTCGCGGGCTACGACAATATCGTGACCGGAGACATGGGCGGCACTTCCTTCGATGTGGCATTGGTCACCAATGGCGCGCCCCTGGTGACCTCGGAAAAAGAGCTGGCCTATGCCATGCCGATCCGCATCCCTATGATCGACATCTCGACCATAGGCGCGGGTGGCGGCTCCATTGCGTATGTTGACAAGGCTGGCATGCTACGGGTCGGTCCTGAAAGCGCCGGCTCTTTCCCGGGACCCATCGGCTATGGCCGCGGTGGCGAGAAGGCTACGATCACAGATTGCAACTACATGCTGGGCCGTCTGAATCCCACATCGGTGACGGGCGCGACAGGCGACGCACCTCTTGAAAAGATAAAGGCGGCCTTGACCGAGCAGATCGGCGGGCCGCTGGGCCTGGATGCCGTCGCCGCAGCCCAGGCTGTCATCGATGTCGCGGTGGCCGAGATGGCTGGCGCCATCCGGCTGATCTCCGTAGAGAAGGGTATCGATCCGCGAGACTTCACCTATATGCCTTATGGCGGCGGAGGACCGCTTCATGCGGTAGCGATCGCCAGAATGCTGAACTTGCCGCGAGTCCTGGTGCCGCGGTTCCCCGGCTTGAACTCGGCACTGGGCTGCATCCTGGCCGATGTCCGCCATGACTTCGTGCAAACCATCAACCAGCCGCTGAAGCACATTGCCGAGGGCGTAGTTGATCAAATCATTGCGGATCAGATTGCGGCAGGCAAGGCGCTGCTCGATCGCGAGAGGGTCGTCGTCAACGAGCTGGTTCTGGTCCACGAATTCGAACTGCTCTATCGCGGTCAAAGCCATGTTCTGCGCATTCCCGCCCCCGAGGGCAATTTTGACGCCGAAACCGTGCGATTGGCTTTCCATGAAGCCTTTATGGCCCGCTTCGGTATAGAGCTGCCCACGATGATCCCCGTTCTGGTCAACGTGCGCACCGCCATCATCGGCCGCCGCGACCGCATTTCCCTGGCCGCTTTCGCGCCCCGCGGCGGAGGAGCAGAGGCCGCATTCAGGGGCACCCGCCGGGTCTGGTTCGAGGGCGCATGGCACGAGACAAAAATCTTCAGCCGCGCAGAACTGCCGGTGGGGCATGTCATTCACGGCCCCGCCATCGTTGAGCAGTCCGACACCACCTTGATCCTTGATCCAGGTACGCGTTCGGAAGTGGACGCTTTCGGCAATATCGTCGTGACTTTTGAGGAGACTGCAGCATGAGCGCGGCAGCTATTGATCCCGTCACGCTGACGGTTGTTGAAAAAGGCCTCCAGCAGGTCTGCACCGAAATGGACCTCGTCCATGAGAAGACCTCGTTTTCGCCGGTAATCTCTGAGGCTTATGACCGGTCGAACGGCATCTACGGTATCCAGGATGGCCGCATGATCTCCCAAGGGGAGACCGGCCTGCCGATCTTCCTGGGCGTCATGCAGGAATGCGTGAACTCGGTCATCGAAGAACGAGGCGCCGATCTGGAGCCGGGCGACATCATCATCGTCAACGACCCCTATCGCGGCGGCACCCACCTGATGGACGTCAAGATGGTCATGCCCTTCTATTACAAGGGCGAGCTCTGGTGCTACCTGGCCAATGCTGGCCACTGGCCCGATACCGGTGGCATGGTGCCCGGCGGTTTCTCGACCACTGCGACCGAGATCCACCAGGAAGGCCTGCGCATTCCGCCTGTCAAGATCATGAAGAAGGGCGAGATGGTCCAGGACGTGGTCGACATGATCCTGGCCAACATCCGCGTTTCGGCCGAACGTGTCGGTGATATTCAGGCGCATATCGCGGCCCTGCGTGCGGGTGAGAAATCGCTGACTGCGTTGATCGACCGTTATGGTCTGGATGTTGTCAATGGCTGCGTGGCCGAGATCGAGGCACGGGCCGAGCAGATGATGCGCGCTCATATTGCCGACATTCCCGATGGCACCTATTCGGCATCCGCCTTCATTGACAGCGATGGCGTCATCAATGAGCCGCTCGAGGTTGCAATCGACGTCACTGTCGAGGGAACCAATGTTACCTTCGACTTCTCACGCTCATCCAAGCCCTGCCGCGGTCCGCTGAATTCGGTTTGGGCGACGACCCAATCGGCCGTCTTCATCGGCATGAAGCATATCTTCCCCAATGTACCGATGAATGCGGGCTGCTTCCGCCCGCTCAACGTCCTGCGCCCCAAAGGCACTTTCCTTTACGCTGAATATCCCCGCCCGGTGGCGGGCTGCTCGGCGGAGGTCTCCCAACGCATCATGGAGTCGGTGTTTCTGGCGCTTGCCAAGGCGATCCCGCACAAACTGTTCGCAGCGCCCGCCGGCACCTCGGGCAACCTCTCACTGGGTGGCTTCGACCCCGAGGCCGACGAGCATTACATCATGTACTACTTCTCGGGAGGTGGTTACGGCGGATGGTGGGCCGGCGACGGCATATCGAACGGCTGCTCGACCATCGGCATCTCGAAGTCGCAACCGGTGGAGATCCTTGAGCAACGTTACCCCTTGCTGATCGAGAAGTATGCGCTGCGGGAGGGCTCGTCCGGGGATGGCAAGTTCCGCGGTGGCATGGGCGTGGATTACCGCATGCGACTGCTGCGCGGTGAGGGCACGGCGTCCTTCCTGATGGAGCATGGCCGCTTCGGACCGCCGGGCGTGCTGGGCGGCTCCGATGGCCAGCCAAACCGCATCCGCGTCAATATCGGCGGAGCCGAGTTCGAACCTGAGCACATATCGAAAGGCGAGAATTTCCGTCTCGCCTCCGGGGACTACATCGACGTGGGCACACCCGGGGGTGGCGGATACGGCAAGCCCGAGGACCGTGATCCTGCTGCCCGCGAATATGACCTGAACATGGGCTATGGCGGCTGATGCCATTACCGACGATCCCCGAAAAGCTTGCCATCTTATTGTCTGGACAGAGCAATGACCGCATTTGACACTTCGAAGTCGGCCGCCCTCTACGAGGAAGCCAGGAAAGTCATGCCCGGCGGGAACACCCGTCACACCGTCTTCCGCGTACCCCATCAGGTCTATGCAGAACGGGGCGAGGGCTGCCGCATCATCGATATCGACGGCAACAGCCGCATCGATGCGGTGGGTAATTTCACCTCGCTGATCCATGGCTACGGTTGCGAGGCGATCAGGGTCGCCGCGCGCGAGCAGCTGGAGAAAGGCTTCTGCTTCGGCATGGCGACGCCGGGTGAGGTTGCGCTTTCGCAGCTGCTGGTGGAGCGTCTGCCTTCGGTTGAACACGTGCGCTACACCAACTCGGGCACCGAGGCTGTGATGAACACCATCAAGGTCGCCCGCGCCTTCACAGGCCGCGCCAAGATCGCCAAGTGCGAGGGGGCCTATCACGGCACGTTCGACGTTGCCGAAACAAGCCAGGAAGCGCGGCCGGAAAACTGGGGTGATATCGACGAACCGAAATCGGTCGCGACCGCCGCCGGCACTCCGCAAGGGGTTCTGGATGATGTGATTGTCATCCCATTCAACAATGTCGAGGTGGCAGAGCGCATTCTGCGCGCCAAGGGCAATGACCTGGCCGCCGTCCTAGTCGATGTAATGCCCAACCGTGCCGGTCTGGTGCCCGCCTCGCCGGAATTTCTGCAGATGCTGCGCACCGTGACGCAAGAGATCGGCGCCCTGTTGATCTTTGACGAAGTCATCACCTTCCGCCTGGGCTACAATGGCGCGCAGGGCCACTATGGGATCAACCCCGATCTGACCGCCTTGGGAAAGATTATTGGCGGCGGCTTCCCTATTGGGGCGGTCGCAGGCCGCCGCGATGTTATGGCAGTCTATGATCCCTCGATCGGTTCGCCCAAGGTTCAGCACGGTGGCACGTTCTCGGCCAACCCGATGTCAATGGTGGCAGGTCTTGCCTGCATGGAGGCCCTGACGCCCGCCTGTTTCGACCATCTCGATGCTTTGGGTGATTACTTCCAAACCCAAATGCAGGCTCTGCTGGATGAACTGGGTCTTGAGGCGCAGATCACGGGATTGGGCTCATTGCGGCGCATTCACTTGACCCGGAGTGAGCTCAGCGACTTTCGTTCGACGGTGCTGGCTAATGCCGAAGGTGCTAGGAAGGTAGTCCAGCTATCTCGCATTTTGTTTGACGAAGGTGTCATCATCGCGGCGAACGGGTTGATATGCTTTTCGACGGTGATGAGCTTTGCTGATGTCGACGAGATTGTCATGGCGTTCCGCCGCGCACTACCGCGTCTGGAGTGAGCGCTAGCCCGAACCCCAGCTATCCAGTGCGCTCACCTCGGCAGTCAGCCCCTGTTTGGAGCCTTTCTTGTCTCCGCCTTGCCGCCGTTCCAGCGCGATGAGCGACAGCATCCGGTTCTCACAGTGGGACACTTCCGAGGCCTAGCCCTCTCTGGTCTCCTGTGCGGACTGTCGCTATAGCTTCGGCATGACCGAAACACTGCCGCCGTGCCCCGTATGCTCCTCCACCTATACTTACCAGATGGATGCCCTTCTGGTGTGTCCGGAATGCGGTCATGAATGGCAAGGGGGCACGACAGAGGACAGTGAGCCGGAGATCCGTGACAGCGTCGGGAATGTCCTGCGCGATGGCGACACGGTCACCGTGATCAAGGATCTGAAGGTGAAAGGCGCCTCCTCTACGGTGAAGGTGGGCACGAAGGTGCGCGGCATCCGACTGGTAGAGGGAGACCACGACATCGACTGCAAGATCCCGGGCATTGGCCAGATGGGGCTCAAGTCACAGTTCGTGAAAAAGGTTTCCGAGTAGGAGACGGTGGCCGCAGATTACGTCTGCCACGCTGTGGCGCGACCTCGTTCTGGTGCTGCTAATCCTTTAAGGTCCGTCTCCTAAACGAAGTACCGTCCGCCCGTTCCATAACACCCGTTCCAACCCCAAACTGGTTTCGCGAACTGAGTAGAAGAAAAAGACCGTTGCGAGCTGCCAATGGCGCCGTCATGAACGTTCCCCTTTAAACGCCGACAATTGCTTTCAAAGGGCCTGCACCGTTGGCGAGGTCACGAAGCATGTCAGGGGCATCGGTAAGACCATATGCGTCTCCGGCAATCCACGACAGGCTTTCTGTCATGCGGCCCATCATGGCTACGGCATCCTCAAAAT
>NZ_NWMQ01000032.1:0-38107 GCF_002901215.1 Paracoccus sp. SY
TGCCGCTGACTGAGGCCAAGCAGACTGGCAGCTGTCGCTGACCGCAAGCTGCCGTCCAGAACCTGCGCCACAACCTCGATCCGCTGAAGCTCGCGTTCGCTGATCAGGAGAAGTCCCATGCCGATGCCCTTGTGTCACATCCTGCGCGCAAGGCTCCGGCAGCAGGGCAAGGGCGACAAATCAACTTTGCCAGTTCGCGACAATTCCAAATGGTCTCTACATGACCCACCAGCCATATCGGGTGTTATGGAGTATTCTTTCAGTCCCCAAAGACTCCGGGGTCGTCAAGATATCCATACAGGGCATCACACCAGCCCGATTACTATCCCATCTTGCAGCAGAACGACATCCTGGCCAACCACTACGGCAAGTGCGCGTCATCGGCATCAGGTGCCCAGAGCTGCGGCCACCCGCTGCCATTCGCCTTCGTTTCCCGGCAGCCCCAGGCGGAGCCATCTTTCGGAATATGAAAAGCGGCGCGTCCAGATGTAGTGGCAGGCGAGGGCGTCCTGCGCCTGTTGCGCATTGGGGGTGTCATAAAGGCGGAACAGAAGGGTGCCGCCGGCTTGGATCCAACCGGCGCTTGCAGCCAGGCGATCGAGCCTTTCGGCTTCACCGGAAAGACGCCTGACAGTCCTGTCACGCCAGTCCCGGTCACCAAGCGCCATGCGTCCGATTTCGAGCGCAGGACCTGAGACCGGCCAAGGGCCAGCGAGCGCGGACATTCGCCGGATCACATCTGCGCCCCCGTAAACAAAGCCAAGCCGCAGCCCGGCAAGCCCCCAGAACTTGCCGAACGACCGCAGAACCAGCAGACGGTCGGAAGCTTTGGCCACAAGGCTTTCCGCCGGGTCCGGATCCACGAAGCTTTCATCGACGACCAGCCTTCCGACCGACAGGGTGAGGAGGCTCTCCTTGCGGCAGATCCGTCCGTCCGGGTTGTTGGGATTTACGACGACGGCAAGATCGGCGCCGGACAGGTCTTCCAGCCGAGCCACCTCCTCGACATGCCAGCCCGCCTGCCGCAGGCAGGCCGCGTGCTCGTTATAGGTCGGGGCGAGCACGCGGGCGAGGCCGGGCCTTTCCAGCAAGGGGATCATCTGGACCGCCGCCTGCGCGCCTGCCATCGCCAGCCCCGGGGCGGCGGTGCCGAAGGCCGTGGCGGCGGCCTCCATGAGGGCGGCCATCGCGCTTGCCGTGGGCAGGTTGGTCCATGCCCCAGGGGAAACTCGGGACACCGGGTAGGGCTGGCGGTTGATACCGGTGGAAAGGTCGACCCAGTCCCCCTGCCCCCATCTTGCCTGTGCTTCGTCAAGGTTTCCGCCATGGTCGCGCATCAGGATGCTCCGGTGATGATGGGAAGCAGCGACCAGAGCATCAGTCCAGCTGCCAGCAGAAGCATGGCCCGCCTGTAGAGCCCGAGCCCCAGCGTCACCGAGGCAGGCGAAGGATCCGGCGCCCCCTCGTTGAGCCAAGGCTCAGGGGCGACATGGCCGTCGTAGATCCGGGGGCCGGACAGCCGAACGCCCAGTGCTCCGGCCATAGCACCCTCGGGCCAGCCGGCATTCGGCGAACGGTGCCGGCTTGCGTCACGCATCATGACCCGGCCTGCGCGGAGGGGATTGCCACAGGCCAAGGCGAACAGCGCTCCGGTAGCCCGTGCAGGGATCAGGTTGACCAGGTCGTCCAGTCGGGCCGAAGCCCAGCCGAACTGCAGATAGCGCGGACTGCGATGGCCGATCATCGAATCCAGCGTGTTGATCATCTTGTAAACTGCTATGCCCGGCAGCCCGGCCATCGCGCCCCAGAAGACCGGTGCGACGATGCCGTCCGAGCTGTTCTCGGCCAGGCTTTCAAGCGCGGCACGGGCGACGCCAGCCTCGTCCAGAGCATCGGGATTGCGTCCGACGATCATCGACACGGCGTGCCGTGCGGCAGGCAGTTCCCCCGCAACCAGCGGCATTGTAACCGCCGCGACGTGCTCCTGCAGGGAGCGCATCGCGACTAGGGGCCAGGCAAGACAGCCGCCCACGAGAATGTTCAGGACATTGCCGGAAAGCAGGGCTTGCGCGACGGCAGAGGGCAGAAGGGCTGCGCCGATGCAGAGGATCAGGGCCAGCACCCCCATCGGTTTCTGGGGCAGAGCGGACTGGTTCAGCCTTGCGTCAAGCGAGACGATCAGCCGCCCCGCCCATGTCACCGGATGGCCGATCCGCGCATAAAGCCAGTCCGGCCAGCCGATCAGCCGGTCAAGGGCAAGCGCCACCAGCATCATCGCGGGGAACTCAGCGATCATCACTGCCGAACTTCAGAATGCCGACAACCCCGGCAGCCTCGAGCGCAGAGGCCGCGTCAGGCGGAACCTCGCCCTTCGGGAAGATCAGGCCGCGGGCTGAGCCGGTATGCGCCATAAGAAAACCCGCCGCCCCAAGGTGGCGGGCCAGTCCTTCCGTTGGATCGCCCGCCGGTCCCCGCATCCTCAGGCAGCGCCGGGCGCTTTCAGAGGCTAGCTCGGCAAAGGTGTGCAGCCTGTTGGCTCGCTCCCAGTCCGCGACGATATCCGAGACATCCGGAAAATCCATGTCGGCGGGATCGGTGGAACGGGGCAGACCGAAATAGCCACCGACGATCTCGTGGGCAGGTAGTGCAGGCAGTTGCTGCAGGATGCGGCCCTCGCGGGAGGCCCAGAGCAGTCGTTCGGGATGGGTGAAGGCAAGCGGATCCGAAGCCCCTTCTTCAGCCACGCAGGCCGCCATGAGGCGCCCTGCCGGCCCCTGCCAGCCATGAAGCAGGGCCGCCGCGACCAGCCGGGCGGTCGAGATGCCTGTGCCGGCCCCTGGAGGGGATAGTGTCGAGACGACCACCTCTCCCTGTCCGGCAAGCCCTAAGGCCTGCAGGAATCCGGAAAGTGGATTGGCCTCCTGCCCGCCCCTGTAGCGGAGTTCCGCCCGCAGTCCGGTCCTCGAGCAGGGAACCGTGATCAGGCCGAGCGCGCCGTTCGGCCCCAGCCTGCCCTGCACATATTCCCCGAAATGGCCGCGGATGCTGACGGTCCTCATGGCTGCCAATTGACCTCGGCAACGGACCAGTGGCCGTGCGGTCCCACGTAGAACCGGGTCAGCGACAGGGGCGCCACATGGAACGAAAGGGCGCCGGCAACTGACCCAACGGCAAGGGCAAGCGCCGCCCGAACGGTGCCTGCATGGGCAATGACGATCTGTGTGCCCCCTGCGCGGGCAAGATCCAGAAGGGCGGGGGTTGTCCGGGCGCAAAGGTCCCGAAAGCTCTCGCCCTGTGGGGGGCGGTGATCGGCCAGAGCCTCGGGGGCCAGGGTGCCAAGGTCGGGGATTGCTGTATGGTCCAAGCCTTCCCATTCCCCGAAGTCCTGCTCCCACAACCTTTCGTTCGTCCTCACGGCCAGTCCCGGCATCAACGCCTCGGCGGTCATCAGACAGCGCCGGGCCGGCGAGCTGGTCAGCATTGCGCCTTCCGGAATACGGGCCGCCAATGCCGAAAAGCCCGCTTGGTTCGACAGATCCGCCGGCAGGTCAAGGCGGCCGACAAGGCGCCCGGCCCCTGCCACCGGAGCATGGCGGATCAGGAACATCTCGGCATGGCGAAGTTCAGACACTGCCCACGGCTCTCCCGTCAGTTTCATTGTCCTGTTCACGCATGGGCGCCGAGCGTGAGCAGCATCGCCGCCTCGGCGACCTGCTGGCCTGCCCCCAGCACATCGCCGGTCTGTCCGCGGAGCTTCCTCCAGGCGATCACAGCCAACGTCGCTACCGCAAAGGCCGCAACGCCAAGCGCGGTCCAGCCCTGCGGCAGAAGCAGCATTGGCAATCCCCCCAGCAGGGCTGCCAGGATAACGCTTGCAGTCCCAACGCCCTTGCCCTGCGCTCCAAGCCCGTCCGGGCGTGCGGCCGGCAGCCATGCCATAAGCGCGGCCGGCGCCACGCGGCTGGCCATCGCAACGGCGATCAGAGCACCGATGGCCTCAAGCTCGGCAAGCGTCGCCAGTCCCAGCCAACGCAGCCCGAGCGACAGGATCAGCCCGACCGCCCCATAGCTGCCTATCCGGCTGTCCCGCATGATCTCAAGCCGCCGCTCGCGCGTGGTGCCGCCCCAGAAGCCGTCGCAGAGATCGGCGAACCCGTCCTCGTGCAGCGCCCCGGTCGTGATAACCTGGGCGGCAAGCGCAAGCCCGCCCGCGACCGGTGGGGACAGCCCAAGCGCCAGAGCCGCCACCATCACCCCGGCTGCAATAAGACCGACCGGCAGGCCGGCCAGGGGAAATGCCCAGGCCGCCGCGTCCAGCCTAGGGACGGGGTCGCGCAGGCGTCCGAACGGCACGCGCGTCAGCAGGATGACCGCTAGCTGCATCTCGGCAAGGCGCTGCCTCATGCACCGCTGATCCCGGCGTCGGCGAACGTGGCCATACCATTGTGGCAGGCCAGCGCCGAGCGCACGACGCCAAGGGCCAACACCGCCCCCGTCCCCTCGCCAAGCCGCATGTCGAAATCGAGGATGGCCGTCCTGCCCATGGCCGACAGCAGCTTCCTGTGTCCCGGCTCGACCGAGACATGGCCGACCAGGCAATGATCGAGAAGCCGCCGGTCCGCCGCGAACAGGGGCGCAACGGCGGCGGTGCAGATAAAACCATCCAGGATCACCGGAATACGGGCTGCGCGTGCGGCAAGAACCGCCCCGCAGATCGCCGCCTGCTCGCGGCCGCCGAGGGTCGAAAGGGTTTCAAGCGGGGCAAGGCCCGGATGGCGCGCAAGCCCGCGCGCGATCGCATCGATCTTGCGCCGAACGCCGTCGTCGTCCGAGCCGGTACCCCGGCCAACCCAGTCTGCGACCTCGCCCCCGAACAGCGCAGCACAGAGCGCCGCGGAAATAGTCGAGTTGCCGATGCCCATCTCGCCCAAGGTCAGGATGTCGGCTTGCGGATCGACGGCGGCCGCGCCACGGTTCAAGGCATCCAGCGTCTCGGCGTCGGTCATGGCCGGGCCAGCGGTGAAGTCGGCGGTCGGACGCTCGAGGTCCAGCGCGATCACCGACAGATCGGCGCCATTCACCCGGCAAAACTGGTTGATCGCCGCACCGCCTGCCTCGAAGTTCGCCACCATCTGCGCGGTGACCTCCTGCGGGAAGGGGTTGACCCCTTGAGCGCAGATCCCGTGGTTTCCGGCGAAGACAAGCGCCTGCGCCTTGGCGATCCTTGGCCGGTCATTTCCCTGCCAGGCAGCCATGAACAGCGCGATCTCCTCAAGCCGGCCCAGCGAGCCGGGCGGCTTGGTCAGGCTGTCTTGGCGGCGCGCGGCGGCGGCGCGGGTGGGTTCGTCGGCGACGGGCAGGGTGTCGGCGAGACCGACGATCTGGGCCAGGGTTTCCAGCTGCATCATTTCACTTTCATGGGAAGGCCGCACACGGCCAGGATGACCTCGTCTGCGACCTGCGCGACCTGCTGGTTCAGCGTCCCCGCAGCGTCCCGGAAGATCCGGGAAAGCCGGTTCTCAGGCACAATCCCCGCGCCGACCTCGTTGGTGACCAGCACTACGGGCGCAACCTGCGCGCCAAGCGTCTCGACCAGCCGGGCAGCCTCGGGGCGCCAGTCGCGCCCAGCCAGGATCAGGTTCGACAGCCACAAGGTCAGGCAGTCGACCAAACGGGGAGCCCCCTCCGTCAACGACAGCGCAGCGCAAAGATCCAGGGGTTCCGCATGAGTGCGCCAGGCCGCGCCTCGCCGCGCCTTATGGGTGGCGATCCGATCTTCCATTTCTGAATCGAAGGGCTGCGCGGTGGCGATATAGATCGCAGCCTCGCCAAGCGAGAGTGTCCGGCTCTCCGCGATCGCGCTCTTGCCTGACCGGGCACCACCTGTGACAAGGATGATCGATCCCATGAACATTCTATCCCGTGGTATTTCTGGCTTGGCCGCCGCCAATCACACCGTCATTTGCAAGATGGCGCGCAATCGGCTTGAGCTCGAGATGATGATTTCGTCCAAGATGACCGGATCCTGGGCATTGGTGGACATGGCTGGCACCACCGCAGCGATGGCCAGAATGGATAGCGACGAGAACCGCATGGTTCCCTCCCCGATTGGCCCGATGGGCCGCATGACAATCTGCCTGTGGGGATGCACCCGCAGACGGTTTCATTGTCACCGCTGCGGAATTGCCGCTCCTCGGACGCACCCCGCGCCGCGGATGGGTGATCGTCGAGGCAGGTCTCCTGACTTGCGGATCATCGCTCCGGCCAGCCTTCCCATGCCCGAAGACACAGTGGCAAATTGACCGTCGCTCACCGCTTACAGTTGCGGGGGCAGTCCGGGATTTGCCTGCAAGAGGCGCACCCGGTTCCCATATTAAGCCGCTCTCGCGGCACCACGACGCGTCCGTTCTGCGCCGAGCACGCTCCGGCTGTCAAGGCTGCTCTGCAGCCCTCCCAAGGCGTGCTGCGCGACCCTGCTCTTGCAAGCGGGAGACATTTCCCACTAGGCCGTGCCGGAAGCCCTGAGGAGCCTTGCCATGGAACTGACACTCGTCGGCATCGGGACCGGCAAGCCGGACCATCTGACCCTGCAGGCGGTCGAGGCGATCCGGGCGGCTGACCTCCTGCTGATCCCCGAGAAGGGCGAAGGCAAGCAGGAGCTCGCGGACCTGCGCCGCACGATCGTCGCCGGTTGCGTCGAGGATGACGGCGTCAGGGTTCTGTCCTTTGCCATGCCCGAGCGAGATCCCGCAGTGCCCGACTACAAGACCCGGGTCAAACTCTGGCATGATGCCATCGCGCAAGCTTGGCTTGATGCGCTGGCCCCTTATCCTGAAGCGCGGAAGATCGTGCTGCTCGTCTGGGGTGACCCGGCCTTGTTCGACAGCACGCTGCGCGTTGCCGAGCGGATCAGGAAGGCCTGTCCGCTAGAGCTGAAGGTCGTGCCAGGCCTGACGTCGCTGCAGGTGCTTGCCGCATCCCATGCCATCCCGCTCAACCGCCTGGCCGAGCCGTTCCTAGTGACCACCGGCAGGCACCTGCGCGAGCATGGCTGGCCCGAGGGCATCGATACGCTTGTGGTCATGCTCGACGGCGAATGTTCGTTCACCACGCTCGATCCGGCTGGGGTCTCAATCTGGTGGGGCGCCTATCTGGGCATGGAAGGTGAAATCCTCGACCAGGGGGCGCTGTCAGAAGCCGGCCCGCGCATCGTCGAGGCCCGTGCCGAGACACGGGAACGGCGGGGCTGGATCATGGACATCTACCTGCTGCGCCGCGAGACTTCCTCCGCAAGCGCGCCGTAGAGGATCAGCGTTGGGGCTATCGAACGCGTCTTCGCGCGGCAAAGATCGACCAGCTTGCCGATCGTCGCCCGGTGCAGCGCCTCCGCAGGGGTGGACACGCCGGCCGCCAAGATCGCCGGAGTTTCTGCCGGAAGTCCATGCGCAATCAGATGGGCAGCAAAGGCCGGAAAGGTGGCGCGCGCCATGTAGACGGCCGTTACCGCATGCGGGTCGGCCAGTGCGGCCCAGTTCAGATCGCCAGGCAGACCACCGGTAACATCATGCCCGGTCACGAACTGCACCCGTCGCGCGGTCAGGCGCCGGGTCAGCGGGATGCCCGCAGCTGCAGCGGCCGCAGCCGGAGCCGTCACGCCAGGAATGACCTCGTAGCCAATCGTAGCGGTGTCAAGAGCCGCGACCTCTTCCTCCAGACGCCCGAACATGCCCGCATCGCCGGATTTCAGCCGCACCACGCGGGCGCCCGCCGCCGCGTGAACCACCAGCAGGCGGTTGATGTCATCCTGCCGGGCTGAAGCCCGGCCTGCGCGCTTGCCGACCGGGATCAACTCGGCGTTCCTCGCGGCGAGTTCGAGGATCGGCCCCGAGGAAAGGTCATCGTAAAGCACGACCTCAGCCGCCTGCAGGCGCTTCATGGCCTTGACGGTCAGAAGCTCGGGATCGCCTGGGCCCGAGGACACGAAGCTGACAAAGCCCGCCGCTCTCATGACGCCTCCGAGATCAGGTGAAAGAAGGTGCCGGTGACGTTTCCCCGACGAGAGCCTGTTTCCGGGACAGCATTGCCTTCCGCATCGAAGACCTCGGCCAAGGGCGCATCGGGCTGCGCGAGGATGGTGGAATAGTGGAATTCATGGCCAAGCAGCCTCTGGCCGCGGCCCTGGCCTGGCAGGGGGGAAAGGAGCCTCGCCTGTCGGTATCCCAAATGCATTCGGCGGCTCGCATAGCTCGTTTCCAGACCCAGCAGCCCCGCCATCCGGTGGATCTGTCCCCCTTCATCCGTCAGGGCTTCCCCCAGGACCATGTATCCGCCGCATTCCCCGTGAACCGGCCCGCTCTCCGCAAACCGTCTCAAGCCGGCAAGAAAGACCTGCGCCCCGGCCAGGCGGCTCGCGTGAAGCTCCGGATAGCCCCCCGGCAGCCAGCAGCAATCGGCATCCGGTGGGGGCTCGTTGGCCAACGGAGAAAATGGCAGGATCTCGGCCCCCGCGTCCTGCCAGGCAGCGACAAGATGGGGATAGGCAAACGAAAACGCCTCGTCGCGCGCAAGGGCGATCCGCTGGGCTGGGGGGCGGATGCGTCTTGGCGGCTGCAGGGGTTTGCCGCCTGCCACCAGTGTGCGAAGAGCCACAAGATCGACATGCGCGCGCAGGAAGCCGGCATAGCCGGCGATCGCCGCATCAAGGTCCGGATGCTCGACCGCCTGGACAAGCCCGAGGTGACGTTCGGGCAGCGTCAGATCGCCACGTCGAGGCAACGCCCCGAATACCGGTATGCCGGCGTTGTCCAGGGCCAAACGGCACAGCCGTTCGTGCCGAGGCGAGGCGACCCGGTTGAGGATGACACCTGCGACCTGCACGTCCTGGCGGAAATGCCGCAGTCCCAGCGACAGCGCCGCGACGGTTTGGGCATGGCCGGACACGTCCATGACCACCACCACCGGCCAGCCTGTCACCGCGGCGATATCCGCCGTTGATCCATTGCCCGTGGCCCCTGCCCGGGCCACCCCGTCAAACAGCCCCATCGAACCCTCGGCGACCGCCATCTCGCCCGGCAGCCCCAGCTGGTCGGCCAGCAACCCTGGGTCCATCGCCCAACTGTCGAGATTGCGGGAATCCTCGCCGCAGGCGGCGCGATGGAAGGCGGGGTCGATATAGTCGGGACCGCACTTGTAGGGGCGAACCTTCACCCCGTCCTCGGCAAGACAGCGCAGCAAGCCCAGCATCACTGTGGTCTTGCCCGCGCCCGAGCGGGGGGCCGAGACGATCAGCCCGGGGATCGTGGCCCGGCTCATCCCTTAACCGCATCGGCACGGCCCGCACGGAAACGGCGGTCATAATCGGCGGCGTAGAGCCGGCTCTCGTGGAAGCCTTCAGCCGCCAAAGCGCGACCCACGAGGATCAGGGCAGTCCGCTCCATCGTCTCGCCCACGTCGGCGGCGATGGAGCGGAGCGTTCCCCGCACAATCCGCTGGTCCGGCCAGCTCGCCCGCCAGACAACGGCGGCAGGACAGTCGACGCCATAATACGCACCGAGTTCAGCGGCGACCTCCTCCAGCCGGTGGATGGAAAGATGGATGGCCAGTGTCGCACCCGTGGCTCCGAAGGTGGCCAGCGTCTCGGTCGGGGGCATAGGCGAGGCGCGGCCAGAGATCCGGGTCAGCACCACGCTCTGGGCAATGCCCGGCAGGGTCAGTTCCGCCCCCAGGGCGGCGGCGCCTGCCGCGAAGGAAGGGACGCCCGGCGTGATGTCATAGGGGATGCCAAGCTCCCGCAGTCGGCGCAACTGCTCGCCCATGGCAGACCAGACCGACAGGTCGCCCGAGTGCAGGCGCGCCACGTCCAAGGCCTGGGCGTGGGCGGCGGCAATCTCGGCCATGATGCCGTCGAGGCTCATGGACGCGGTGTTGATGATCCGCGCCCCCTGGGGGCAGTGCCGCAGCATCTCCTCGGGGATCAGGGAACCGGCGTAAAGACAGACGGGCGAGGCCGCGATCAGGTCCCGCCCCCGCAGGGTAAGAAGGTCAGGCGCGCCGGGGCCTGCGCCGATGAAGTGAACGGTCATGGAACGGGCCTTTCGGACTGGGCAAGGGCGGCAGTGACGCATCCGTCGGCCGAAATCACACGCGGCTCGACAAGGCGCGCACCGGGGCCGGCAGCGATAATGGCGCAAGCCTCGGCAAGGCTGCCGGTCCCGAAGCGAGCCAGGATGCGAGGACTGCGGGTAGGAGTGCTGACGCCCAGCAGCATCTCCTCGGGGATCAGGACGAGCCTGAAGCCGGCCGCCTGCAGGCCTGCCACGAGAGGATGGGCTTGCCGAAAGGCAGGCACGGCAAGCGTCAGCGGGGGCATGACCTGCAACTGCCGGAACAGGTCCTGCACGCCTTCAGGGGTGGCTGCTGCACGCAGACCAAGTCCGACCACTCTCAACGTGTGACGCTCCATTGCACCACCGGATAGCTGGCCTTCCAACCGCGCCTGCTGCCCAGTGGCGCCGCTTGCGACAGCTCGATCCGAAGAAGCGTGCCCCTCAGCCGCGCTTGCGCACCGGCAAGCAGGCTTTCGGTTTCCAGCGTGACGCCATGGGCGACGATGCGGGTATTGGCGGGAAGGATTGCCCACAAGGCGTCGAGCAGCGGAGCGTCCAGACCGCCGCCGATGAAGACGGCATCGGGCGCGGGAAGGCTCGGCAGAAGCGCCAGCGCTCGACCCTCACGTATCTCGAAATGCGGCACCCCGAGGGAGCGGGCGTTGGCACGCGCCCTTGCCGCGCGGATCGGGTCGCGCTCAACCCCGATGGCGCGGTTGCGGGGATGGGACAGAAGCCACTCGATCCCCACCGAGCCGCTGCCTGTGCCAAGATCCCACAGCAGTTCGCCGGGATGGGGCGCAAGCGCGGAAAGAGCCAGGGCGCGCACCGGGCGCTTTGTTATCTGGCCATCATGATCGAAAAGATCATCCTCCAGACCCGAGGAATGCGGTAATCCCTTCCCACCCCGGACCTCGACGGCACAGGCGACAAGGTTCTCGCATTGCGGCAGCGCCTCCTGGGCGAGATATCGGCGGACACGCTCTCTGGGGCCACCCAGATGTTCCAGCACGTGCAGCGTGGAGGCGCCAAAGCCGAGCGAGGTCAGGTAACCCGCCAAGGATGCGGGCGCTGATCCATCCCTCAGGGTGACGATCAGCCTTGCACCGTCGGATAAGTGTCGGCGCAGCTTCTCGACCGGTGCGGCGTGGAGGCCGAGGCACAGAACCTCCTCCAGGCGCCAGCCGAGGCTCGCGGCGGCCAGGGACTGCACAGAGAGGGCGGGATAGGCGCGCCATTCCCCGGGTTGCAGTTCCTGCGCAAGGCTGCCGCCCGCGCCGTGCCAGAAGGGATCACCGGAAACCAGCGCGACCACCCGCTTGCCGCGCAACGTCAGCAGGGGCACCAGCGAAAACGGGACGGGCCAAGGGGATTTGGAGGGATGGTCCACCATCGCCAGGTGGCGCGGACTGCCGAAGACGACTTCGGCCCGTTCCAGCGCATCACGGCTTGCCTCGGACAGATCCTTCAGGCCATTTTCCCCAATGCCGATGATCGATAGCCACTCAGCCATTCCGCCCACCCTCATCCTGGGCGGCACCACCGAGGCGAGCCACCTTGCGCAGGCCGTGGCCGATGCGGGCCTGCCCGCGATTCTGTCTTATGCCGGACGGGTGGCAAGCCCCCGTTCGCAGCCGGTGCCCATCCGCAGCGGCGGCTTCGGCGGGACCGACGGGCTTGCCGCCTTCCTGAGGGTGAACGGCATCGGTCAGGTGGTGGATGCGACCCATCCCTTTGCCGCCCGGATCAGCCGCAACGCCGCGCTCGCCTGTGCCGCCGCCGGGATGCCGCTCTGCGCGCTTGAGCGGGCGCCCTGGATGGCCCAGGCGGGCGACGACTGGACCCGTGTCCCGGACATCGAAGGAGCCGTGGCCCAGTTGGACGGTCCCGCCAAACGGGTGTTCCTGGCGATCGGGCGACAGCATCTCGCCAGCTTTGCCCATCTCGGGCAGCATCGTTTCTTGACCCGGACGGTCGATGCGCCCGCCGCAGACTTTCCCCTGCCGGACGCCGAAGTGATCGTCGCGCGCGGCCCCTTCAGGGTTGAGAACGACATGGAGCTGATGCGCGCGCATGGCACCGAACTGCTGGTCGCCAAGAACGCGGGCGGGGCTGGAGCCGAGGCGAAAATCCTTGCTGCCCGGGCACTCGCCGTCCCGGTCATCATGATTGACCGGCCGGAACTGCCCGACCGCCCCCTGCGCCGGACCGTGGCCGAGATCATGGACTGGCTTCATGCCCGCCTCGGCGTATAGACGAAACGCCCGATGCGGCGCGTGGCTGACGAGCCGAGGATGACCAACGTGCGCATGTCCGCCATCTCGGGGCGCGCCTCTTGAAGAGGCACCACATGAATCTCTTGCTGGGGGGTCGTGACCGCACGGGCGAAGATCATCAGGCGGTCAGGTTCGACCTGGTCATTCAGCAGATCCAGCAGAGATGCGAACTGATGCGGGCGCGAGGCCGAACGCGGATTGTAGAAGGCCATCACGAAGTCGGCCTCCAACGCCAGGTGCACCCGCCTGAGCACCAGATCAAAGGGCTTTAGGTTGTCCGACAGGTTGATGGCGCAGAAGTCATGACCCAAGGGCGCGCCGGCTGCGGCAGCGGCAGCCAGCATGGCTGTGATGCCTGGCAGGACGCGGATGTCCAGGTCCCGCCAAGGGGCGGGGCCGCTCTCGACGGCCTCGAAGACCGCCGAGGCCATGGCAAAGACACCGGGATCGCCCGATGATACGATCACGGCGTGGTTTCCTTGTGCCGCAAGCTCCAGCGCGTGCCGGGCGCGGTCAAGCTCGACCCGGTTGTCGGAAGGATGCAGGCGCAGGCCGTCGCGCGGGGAAATGCGGGACACATAGGGAATATAGCCGATGACGTCGGTTGCCCGATCCAGCGCCTCCAAAACCTCGGGCGTGACCATCCCCTCGGCGCCGGGACCAAGACCGGCGATAACAAGAGAGCCCGTCACGGCCTGCGTCCTTGTCCATGAACCAGCACGATCGAAAAGTAGGGCACCGGCCCTTCGACTTCCGACAACATGCGAACCCGCTCCTCGGCCATGGTGCCGTGCTCGACCAGCCATGCCTGATCCGCCCTGCCCGCAGCCTGCAGAGCTGCGCGCAGGCGTGGCAGGTTGCGGCCGATCTTCATGACAACCAAGGCATCGGTGTCGCGGATACGCCGCGCCAGTTCGCCTTCAGGCAAGGTCGCGGGCAGAACCGTAAGGATGTCATCTCCCCAGGTGATCGGAAGGCCCGTGGCGGTCCAGCAACCGGCCATGCCGGGAATGCCCGGCACCACCTCCACACGCTCGCGCGGCAGGCGGGCATAAAGATGCATGAACGAACCGTAGAAGAAGGGATCTCCCTCGCACAGCACGACCACGTCCTCATCCTCGGACTGTCGCAGAAGCTCAGCCGTCCAATGCTCGTAAAAACCTGCAAGCGCGGCGTTGTAGCGCGGGTCCGAAACGGGGATCTCGGTGGTTACGGGATACTCCATCGCGATCTCGACCGCCTGTGACGGAAGGAGCCCCTCGACAAGCCTGCGCGCCACGCCCATGGCGCCCGCCTTGCGGAAGAATGCCACGCGCCGCGCACGTGTCAGATAGCGATGGGCCTTGACGCTCATCAGCTCGGGGTCGCCGGGACCGAGGCCGATGCATATGATCTTGCCGGTCATGCCTACTCCCGCGCCGAGGCGAGCGCGTTGACCGCAGCCACCGTCATGGCCGAGCCGCCCGGACGCCCCTCGACGACGCACCACGGCACGGGGTTGTCCTGGATCAGCGCGGCCTTGGACTCCGCCGCGCCAACGAAACCCACAGGGCAGCCGATGATGGCGGCCGGACGGGGAAAGTCCGGCTCGGCCAGCCGGTTGAGAAGGTGGAACAAGGCAGTCGGCGCATTGCCGATGGCCACGACCGCGCCCTGCAGATGCGGTCGCCACAGCTCGATGGCCGCCGCCGAGCGTGTATTGCCCAACTCAAGCGCAAGGGCAGGCACGCGCGGATCCTGCAGGGTGCAGATGACCTGATTGTCCGCAGGCAGACGCGCCCGGGTCACCCCTTCTGACACCATGCGCACATCGCAGAGAATGGGCGCGCCCTCCTGCAACGCCTGACGCGCCGCCCGGGCGAAACCGGGGGAAAAGCGGATCAGGGACGCCAGCTCCACCATGCCCGCAGCATGGATCATGCGGACTGCGACAACCTCCTCCTCCGGCGAAAAGCGGGCCAGGTCCGCCTCGGCGCGGATGGTGGCGAAAGATGCGCGGTAGATGGCCGCGCCATCAGTTTCATAGCTATGAGCCAAGATGGCCTCTCATCATATCTGGAATGTCTATTCCGGTCAGTCCGCACAGAGCGGGCTTTCCCCCTGCGGGACCATTGAGGACCAGGTCGAAGCGCCCCTCGCGCCCTGTCAGGGTGACATGCGCCGGCGCGGGATGGGCGCAGCCCTTTCCACAGCCCGACACATGCAGATGCCGCCCTTCTGGCACAATGGCGGCGAGGTCTCGCGCCAGGGCGCGGGTCTCGACGCTGCTCGAGGCGCAGCCCGGCGCGCCGATACAGGCACTGACGCGCAGCAGCGGATGGCTGGGATCGGTCAGCCACAGCTCGCTGCGCGCATGACGTTCGGGCAGAACCGCCCGCCAAGGCGTCAGTCGCAGGGCGCTGCCCGTGAGTTCGGCCAGGATCTGCGAGGTCACTGCCCCGAAGGGCGCGAACAGAAGCGGAGCAGCACGCAGGATCTCGTCCAGGGGTGCCTGCGGGTCGGGTGCCGCATCCGCGTGGAGGGCGGGAACAATGCCTGCGGCCACTGCCTTCGCCATCCGGGCCTGCCCGCAGGAGGCAAACCAGTTCAGCAATTCGAGGATGCGTGCCATGGCCGCCTGCGGCTCGACGCGTTCGCCCCGGGCCATTCCATCGGCACGCAGCAGCAGATCTTTCCCGGCGCGTTCGATCCGGATATCCGCCGAGGCATCCTGCAGTGCCGGGCATTCCCCCGTGTCGATAGCAAAGCCAAACTTGGGCGGCAGATCGGGGGCGTTCAGCAACGCCTCCTCAAGTCTGCGGACAAGCTCCAGGGTTCCATCTCCCTCACGCCAGAAAGGCGTCGTCATGATGTTGCGCCTCGCTTCAACCCGAGGATCGGGATCCAGCAGGTCAAGCGCCTGCAGCCGGCGATGCACCTCGGGCAGGCTGCCTTCGCGGACGCCTCTCAACTGCAACGTCGCTCTCGATCCGAGATCAAGTTGCCCATTGCCGAAAGACTCGGAAATCCTGACCAGTCCGGTCCCTTGGTCCGGATCGAGGCGCGAACAATGCGGACGGACCCGCAGCAGCAGGCCATCGCCTGCCGGCATCGGGCGAAGCGCGCCGGGGCACCAGCCTTTGCGGGTCATGTGGGAAGCCTCGCGACAGAGTTGCGGCGCAGGTCGTGCCCGATCCCGAACTCGGCAAAGATTGCCTGCATCGCCGCCAGGGCACCCGGATTCTCCTCCGCGAGGAAATCCCGTACCTCGGCCGAGCCGAGGGTTGCTTCATGGTAAAGTGCGAAAAGATGCTCGGGAACGGCATGCGCCATCCGGGCAAAGGCCGCCATGTGCTCCAGCGTGGCCGCGATCTCGGCCGCGCCTCGGAAGCCGTGGCGCATCATTCCCGCCAGCCACCGGGGATTGGTGGCACGGGCCCGGACAACGCGGGCGATTTCCTCGGGAAGAAGCCGCGCGCGGGGCGTGTCGGGGCGCGTTGCGTCCAGATGGTAAAGCGCGGTCGGCCCCAGTCCCAGGGCAGCGCGGGCTGCGGCGAACCCGGCTTCATGCGCCGCGTAGTCCATCGCCAAAAGAAGATCAGTCTCGGGGAGGTCCTGCGACAGCACGAAGCCATCAGCCGCCCTGAGCCGCGCCTCGAGCACCGCGCGGTCGGGCGTGCCGTCGTGACCAAAGGCTGAAGTCTCCAGCCATGCCCTTCCTGCCGCCTCGGCGGTCATGTCGTCGGTGATGCCGGTGCCGAAGCGGCCCGGTGCAGGAGCGAAGACATGCGAGCCAGGGGCTGCTGCGACATAGGGGTTCATGTCCTCGGCCTCGTCCCGTGCGGCAAGTGCCGCGCAGCCTTGCTGGAACAGCACGACGAGGTCCGGGAACGTGTCGCGGAAAAGGCCCGATACCCGCAGCGTCACCTCGATCCGCGGTCGGTCCATCAATGCCAGCGGCGTGACCTCGAAGCCTGTGACGCGCTCGGAGGCCGCATCCCAGATCGGCATGAGTCCGGCAAGGTGCAGCGCCATGGCGAAATCCTCGCCTGCCGTCCGCATCGTGGCCGAGCCCCACAGGTTCACGACCAGACCCTGGGGATAGTCGCCGTGATCCTGCAGATGACGGCGCACGAGTTCCTCGGCCAGCCGGACGCCCTGGGGCCATGCCGCGCGCGAGGGCACCGCACGCGGATCAACCCCATAGAGATTGCGCCCCGTCGGAAGCACGTCAAGCCGTCCCCGATAGGGCGAGCCAGAAGGACCGGCCGCTATACGCTGCCCTGCAAGCGCCGCGTGGATCGCCGCGCGTTCCGACGCAAGGGACATCGGATCGCCCTGCGCCCTGCCCTTCTCGTCGGGGGTGCCTTCCCCCCAGACATGCAGGCCGTCGCCAAACTGGCTTTCCTTGAGATCGCAAACGAAGCGGTCGATGGCGGTGATCGCCTCGGCGGCTGAGGCACCGGTCTTGATCCCAAGTTCAGCCTCGAGATCATGCTCGCGCGCCTCGGCCCGGATTAGCGTGATCAACCTCAGACGGCGGGCCGGGTCCAACCCATCGGCGGTTGAATATTCGTCCAGCAGGCTTTCCAGCCTCAGCAGCCTTTCGGGCATCCCGGAGCTGACGAGTGGCGGCGGAAGATGGCCCAGCGTCAGCGCGCCCAGCCTGCGCCGGGCCTGCGCGGCCTCCCCAGGATCATTGACGATGAAGGGGTAAAGCACGGGCACGCCGCTGGTCAGCGCCTCGGGCCAGCAGTCCCGCGACAGGGCCGCAGCCTTGCCCGGCAGCCATTCCAGCGTGCCATGCGCGCCAACATGGATGATCGCATCGATTTTGGCACCATGCTTGAGCCAGAGGTAGTAGGACAGGTAATCGTGACCTGGCACATGTGACAGGTCGTGGTAATCGGCCTCTCGTGTGGCGGCCTTGCCCCGCTCAGGCTGCAAGGCCAGAAGCAGGTTGCCGGCCCAAAAGGCTTGGAACTCCGGTTCTGCAGCCATCTTGCCGTGCGCTTCTTCAAGGTTCCCGCGCAGGCATTCGGAAAGAGAGGACAGCGCATCTTCATAGGCCGTCAAGGACCAGCGAAGCCGCGTGGCCTTCAGGTCACGAAGGATGGTTTCGGACGTTATTTCAAGGCCAAGCTGCCGCGCAATGGCCGCCGCCGACGCCAGGGCGTCAAGCCCGACCGCATGGGCCATCCGCCATTCCTTGCCGGGATAGGTAGACAGGATAAGCGCCACGCGGCGTTCGGACGATGCCAGTTCCTGCAGACGCCGCCAGTTCATCACCCTGGTAACGACCGCATCAATCCGTTCCGCATCCGGGCTGTGACGCTGAAGCCCGAATTGTAGCGCCGGGTCGGTGTCCGTCATGTCCTTGAAGGAGATGACGCCCGCATTGATGCGTCCGTCCAGTTCAGGCAGCGCGACATGCATTGCAAGATCGGCGGCGGAAAGGCCGCGTTCCGACCCCTCCCATGCGGCACGATCAGAGGTCGCGTGAATGACCTGGAAGACAGGCACGCCCGGGGCATCGAGGGGCGACGCATCCCCTGCCCGCCCCGCAAAGGCGGTGGCGTTGACGATGGCTGCGGGTGCGAGCCGGGGCAGCATGGCCCGCAGCCAATCGGCCGCAGCTGCGTCCTTGAGGCTGGGAAGGAAAAGTCCCACGGCCTGCACATCCCGAGCCTCGAAGGCGCGGATCAGTGCGTTGATCGAGGCAGTGTCGGAGGCAGCCGCCCAAGCGCGATAGAAGGGAATGAGGACCAGAGGGCGATCATCCCGTTGAAACTCTTTGATGGGCCCTGGTTCGGGGTGCCAGAAGCCATGGTTCGGCAGCATCGTAGCGCCATGCGGCGGCGCCGTCTCCAGCCCCGCGGCCGAGGTGAGCAGGGCCAATGCATCATGAGCGGCAAGTTCGCCCCCGGCCTCGCACAGCTTCGTCAGGTGCCGCAGGGTGGAAACGGGCAGCGTCGAAGCCTCGTCGAGCACAGGGTCCGGCTGGCCGTCTGCCGGCAGGAAGGCCAGCGCGATCCCCTTCTCGCGCGCCATGCGGGAAAGCTCGTCCACGCCGTAGGGCCAATAGCTTCTGCCACCGATCAGGCGCACCAGAATGCCTTTGGCCGCCGGCAGGGTGCGCTCGGCATAGGTGTCGACGGACAGCGGATGGCGGAGGCGCGAGAGATTGGCCAGACGCAGGGTGGGCAGCTGGTCCCTGCCACGCCGCCAGCCTGCCGCGAAAGCTCCGAGGTCGCTGTCCGAAAAGGACAGCACCACCAGATCCGCAGGCGATTGCCCCAGATCCTCCGGCTGGGCGGTCTCATCCAACCCGTGGCTTTCGCGGAAGAGGACGTGCATCAGGCTAGCGCAGACCGGATGGCAACGGGGTCGACGTCTCCTTTTTGCGCAATCACGACAAGGCGTCCGTGTCGGGGCTGATCCCCCCACGGACGGTCGAACTGGTGGCGCACACGCGCACCTACGGCCTGAACCAGAAGCCGCAGCGGCTTACCCTCGACTGCGACATGGCCCTTGACCCGAAGGACCTTCTGCACTTCGGCCAGTGTCGCGATCTTGCTGGCCAATGCCTTGGGATCCGCCTGTTCGGGCAGGTCGATCACCACCGTGTCAAAGTCGTCATGGTCATGCTCCTCCTCGCCCTCGTGGTGCGAAGGACGTGCGGCCAGATCGTTCTCGGCCGCCGCGTTGATCCCCAGAACCACTCGGGGATCAATCACGCCCTCCGTCAGGGCCACCATGGGCAGCGGACGCGGTGCCTCGGCCGTGATGATCTCGCGGGCAGCAGCAAGACCCGCCTCGCCAGCCAGGTCAGCCTTGGAAAGCAGCACGATATCCGCACAGGCGATCTGGTCTTCGAACACCTCGGACAACGGTGTCTCGTGATCAAGCTCGCTTGCGTCGCCGGGATGCGCCGGATCGGGGGCAAAGCGGCCTGCCGCTACGGCCTCGGCATCGGCCACGGCAACCACGCCGTCGATGGTGATGCGCGAGCGCAGGTCCGGCCAGTCGAAGGCCTTGAGCAGAGGCTTGGGCAGGGCCAGCCCCGAAGTCTCGATCACGATATGGTCGGGTTTGGGGTCGAGCGCCAGAAGCCGCTCGATGGACGGGATGAACTCATCGGCGACGGTGCAGCAGATGCAGCCGTTGGTCAGCTCGACGATGTTCGCCTCGGGGCAGTTGGCATCGGCGCAGGCGCGGATCAGGTCGCCATCCACACCGACATCTCCGAACTCGTTGACCAGCACCGCCAACCGGCGCCCCTCGGGGTTCTGCAGCAGATGGCGGATCAGCGTCGTCTTGCCAGCCCCCAGAAATCCGGTGACGATGGTGACGGGGGTTTTTTCAAGTGACATTTCAGACCTCGATCGGGGGAATGCGGGCAATGGTGTTCTTGCGGATCACTTCGGGACGGGAGCGCCAGGGCACGATGCCATCTGGCGTCGCGGCATAGGCGCGGGCCATCTCGGCCACGTCGTCCGGATGCAGGTCAGGATCCAGTCCCCCCTGCACATAGGTCCAGCGGCCAGGTCCACGGAACACGACAACGCAGGAGCGCTCGCAGGCCGAAAAACATTCCTGTCGGTCATGAGGCACGCCGCGCGCGGAAAGCGCATCGGACAGCCGCGCCCCGTCACGCGGGCCCTGCGGATCGGTGCCGTCGCGCCTGCAGGTGATGCAGACCGTCAGCGCATTCATCTTGGCCATCTGCCCTCCCGGCAAGCCAATGGACGCGGGAGCAAGGATTTGCGCGCAGGACATGCGAAAGCCTGATGGCCGCCGTCATGGCTTGCACACGGTTCACCCCGACCGCAACACAATGCGAATGCGAAATCTCGCACCGCACGCTGGCAGGTCTCCCGGCTTGCGGATGACGGGGATTTTCCCCGACGGTCACCCGACCTTCCCAGGCTGTTCGGCCCAGTGGCATCCGGGTGACCTCTCCGGTCACGGTCGCGGGGGCGGCTGCGCTTTGCTGGAAACCAGCTATCGCATTCCCTCTTAGCTCGCGCTGTGCGAGAACCAACGATGCACGAGGGAAGCCACGAGACCGCCTCGCTTGTCAAGAGAAAGGGAGCCATGCCGACAGGAACAGTCCCCAATGAGGCCGCGCGCCATGCCGAGAAGAAGGCCCGGATCAAGGCGGCCCGCGACCGGATGATGGCAGAGAAGACCGGCGAGAAGGGCCTGATCCTGGTGCTGACAGGCCCGGGAAAAGGCAAATCGTCCTCGGCCTTCGGCATGGTGATGCGGGCGATCTCGCATGGGATGCCGGTGGCGGTCGTTCAGTTCATCAAGGGCGCGATGGCGACGGGTGAGCGGGATCTCCTGCTGACCCATTTCCCCATCCTTTGCGAGTTCCATACCATGGGTGAAGGCTTTACCTGGGAAACCCAGGACCTGGAGCGTGATCGTGCCGCCGCCGCCCGTGCCTGGGCCAAGGCGAAAGACCTGATCCGGGACGAACGCAACCGGATGGTTCTTCTGGACGAGATCAACATCGCCTTGCGCTATGACTATCTCGACATCGCCGAGGTCGTGGACTTCCTCCGGTCCGAGAAGCCCGAGATGACCCATGTTCTGCTCACGGGCCGCAATGCCAAGCCTGACCTGATCGAGATCGCCGATCTGGTGACGGAAATGACAGTTGTGAAGCATCCCTTCCGACAGGGAATCAAGGCTCAGGCGGGGATCGAGTTTTGACACATGCGCTGATGCTCCAGGGAACCGGATCGAACGTCGGAAAATCCCTGCTTGTTGCCGGCCTCTGCCGGGCGGCCGTGCGGCGCGGTCTGTCCGTGCGCCCCTTCAAGCCGCAGAACATGTCGAACAACGCTGCCGTGACAGTGGATGGCGGCGAGATTGGCCGCGCGCAAGCTCTTCAGGCGCTTGCCTGCGGTGTCGAGTCCCACACCGACATGAACCCGGTCCTGCTGAAACCCGAGACGGACATCGGCGCGCAGGTCATCGTGCAGGGAAAGCGGCGCGCCACCCTGAAGGCCCGCGACTACGCGCGACTGAAGCCGAAGCTGATGACGCCGGTTCTGGAAAGCTTCGAGCGGCTGAAGGCCGAGGCTGATCTGGTTATCGTCGAAGGCGCGGGCAGCCCGGCCGAGATCAACCTGCGCCAGGGAGACATCGCCAACATGGGGTTTGCCGCGGCCGCAAATATTCCCGTGGTGCTCATCGGCGACATCGATCGCGGGGGTGTCATTGCGCAACTGGTCGGATCCAGGATCGTCCTCGACCCCGAGGATGCCGCACGCATCAAGGGTTTCATCGTCAATCGATTTCGCGGCGACCCCTCGCTCTTTGACGACGGCTATCGGATGATCGCCGAGCAGACCGGCTGGCCGGGTTTCGGTGTGCTTCCATGGTTCGCCAGGGCCACGCTGCTTCCTGCCGAGGACGCGCTCGACCTGCAGCCTTTTGGGGAAGGTGCGATCAAGATTGCCTGGCTCGCCCTGTCCCGCATTGCGAATTTCGACGATCTCGATCCCTTGAAAACGCATCCCGGCGTCAGGCTCGAAATGGTTCGGCCGGGACAAGCCATTCCAGGCGATGCTGCGGTGGTTATTATTCCGGGCACGAAGTCTACCCGGGCCGACCTTGCCTTCCTGCGCGCACAGGGGTGGGACATCGACCTCAAGGCCCATCACCGCCGCGGCGGTCGCATACTGGGGATATGTGGCGGGTTCCAGATGTTGGGCAACAGCATTGTGGATCCACATGGCATCGAAGGAGAGGCCGGTGAAACCGAGGGTCTTGGCTACCTGGATGTCCAGACGGTGCTGGCAGCCGACAAGCGCCTGACCCGCGTAACCGCCGTCCATGCTCTTTCCGGCCTGCAGGTCGCGGGTTACGAGATCCACCTGGGCAGAACCGAAGGGATCGGTTGCCTGCGCCCCTTTGCCCATATCCACGATTGCCCGGACGGTGCGCGTTCGCGGGATGGACGGGTAGAGGGAACCTATTTGCACGGGCTGTTCACATCGGACCCGTTCCGCAATGCCTGGCTTCAAGGCCTGGGCGCAAGAACAAGCCCCTTTTCCTATGCCGCAGAAATCGACACGGTGCTTGACGAGCTTGCCCTCCATATCGAGGCCCATCTTGAAGTGGAGGAGTTGTTGAGGCTGGCGCAGGTGTAAGGCTTGGAACTGGCCTTCGCTTGCTCCCTCAACGAACCTGTATCCGAAAGAGGTGTGCAGCGTCGGTCACGAGGCGCAGATCCTGCTTGACGCATGACAACCAAGGCGCCCACAAGGGGCCATGGCGTTCGGTCGGCACAACCCGACTGGACTTAATCGGGAATGGGGAACGGGCATTCCGCAAGGATGCTCCAAGCCTCAACCGCCCCCGCGACTGTGTGCGGAGAGCGGCCTTCCAAGAAGCCACTGGTCCGATGGACTGGGAAGGGGGAAGGCTGCTGTGACCCGCAAGTCAGGAGACCGGCCATGCAGGAAATGTCAAACGCTGTCGGTGGGACGGCAAGGAGAGACGGATGCATATCGAACCAGGCCTCGTTGATGGGGCCAAGATTTTTCTGAGCTATGTCACTGCGGCGGGCGCTGGCGCCTATGCGCTTCAGCGTGGCTGGATCACGTTGCGCGAGCAGGGTGTGGCTTCCTTCGCCGGGCGTGCTATTGCGAGCACGGCCTTGGTATTTTCCTTCTTCGAGATACTGCCACACTTTCCGGTCGGCGTGTCGGAGGTCCATCTCATTCTCGGGTCGACACTGTTCCTGATCTTCGGTGTGGCGCCTGCTGCGTTCGGCCTCGCTTTGGGGCTGCTCTTGCAGGGGCTGCTGTTCGCACCCTTCGACCTGCCCCAATACGGCATGAACTTGACCACCCTGCTGGTGCCGCTTTTTGCACTTGAGGCTCTCGCCCGCCGCATCATTCCATCCGGCATGGCCTATGTGGATCTGAGCTATGGCCAGGTGCTGTCGCTGTCTCTGGCCTATCAGGGCGGCATCGTGGCCTGGGTGGCATTCTGGGCCCTTTACGGTCAAGGCCTGACTTCAGCCAACCTGGCAGCCATCAGCACATTTGGTGGCGCCTACCTTCTTGTGGTCCTGATCGAGCCGTTGGTTGATCTTCTGGTCCTCGGCAGCGCCAAGGCAATCCGGGGTCTCAAGGGGTCGAAATGGGTCACCCCACGCCTGCACTCGGCTGCCTGATCTCTGTCCAGGTTAGGGTTTTTCCTATCCAGAAACACAGCCCCTCAGGCAAGACCTCGTTCCTAAGCCCTGCCGTACGGCAGGGCTTTTTGCTGAAACCTCTGAGTGCAGGTCCAAAACAAGTTTGCGGCCTGGCGGGTTTTTAGAAGGCGTGAAGCGTGCCTGATGCTATCAACACGACATGCAGGTGAATGTCATACTTCTTGGCCAGCTCAGCCGTGGTCAACTCCTCGCGAATGGCTTCCAGAGGCAAAGTCGCTTTCAATTTGGCCGAATAACGCTTCCGTTTCGTCATGCGAATCGGTCCTTCGTCAATCGCCAAAGCTTAACGACTGGTCCGAATTCCTGCGACCACCTCTCTCTATGACGGTCAACACGCGCGATCGATCAGCTTGCGCACGGATGCCCTAGTGATCTGGCGCACCCCTGATGTCGTCATAAGGGCAACAGGTCTTTAAGAGTTCGCCTCCAAAGAATGGCCAAGGAATTTAGACTTTCCTCAACCGACTTGACCAGCCAAGTCGTACAAGTGCCGCAGCAGATTCTAACGGGTATTATGGAATATTAGCTGAGAACCCGGCAACTCAATTGACTAGTGGGCGATCATTCGATCGCCTTCAGCTTCTCACCGATCCTGACCAAACCGTCCGTTCATAGCTCGTCGCCACCGGGAAGCCTTGAGCCGCCGCTTCTTAATGTCAATCCGCGACATCGGCATCGCGCTTTCCAATCACGAAAGATTCTCGGTTTCTATCCTGGCAGTTCACTTCCCCACTTCGCCAGCGATGCCGCAAGGTCTGTGTCATTTGCCGCGGCTTGCTGCAGACTTTCGCCATCAGCCGCGGCCTGCCAAGCCCGACGGATCGCCCGCACGCCAGCCGCCGCGCCGTGGGGATGACCATGAATGCCGCCTCCCCCGAGATACATCAGGTCCAGCGTTCGGCCAGTGCGCTGATACGTGTCCACCGCCTGCCCGCCCCATTGGCCTGAGCAGACCACTGGAAGCGGGCGGTCGGCATCAGAGAATATAGGTGTCATCACATCGTGGAAGGATTTGACGAAGCTGTTATCCGGCTCCCAGTATTTTGCCTGTATCCCATTGATTTGGAACTGATCGACACCCAGCAGGCGCCATATCTTCTGATAGGCGCGGAATTCCATCCCCAAGGCGGGGTGGCGGGTCAGGATGTCCCATCCGTTCCGGTGCGCATGCAGGCACAAGGCCGACCGCTTGCGCAGAAATGCCATGCCGCCATGCCCGATGGAGTTGATATTGACCACTGCCGCATTTCCGCCTCGGGCCGCGACATGGTCATGGTCGCGCATCATCCGGTCAGGATCGGCCGAGGAGATGCCGAAGGCATACATCACCCGCTTGCCGGTCCGGTCGGCATGGCGCTCGATCACCGGCATGATCGCGTCGACGCGCGCCGCCAGCGGCGAATAGCCCGGCGACATTAGCTTTTCGTCGTCCTTGATGAAATCGACGCCGGCCTCGCAGAGCGTCTGGACAACCTCCGCCGTATCCTCGGGCGAGAGGCCAAGCGAGGGCTTGATGATCGAGGCGATCATCGGCCCCTCCTCTACCCCCATCAGACAGCGCGACCCCTCGATGCCGAATTGCGGGCCGGGATGGCAGGCGAAGGCTGGCGGCAGGTGGAAATCCATGACGCGCATGCCGGTCAGACCACGGATGGCGTAAACGCCGCCCACGGTGATCGTCATCAGGGCAGCGATGTCGGTGCCGATGGCGTCCAGCGGCCAGGCGATAGTCACATCGGCGCGGCGGAAGGGTCCGGGCATGTCGGTCGGGAAACCGGGGGTTTCCGCGTCGGGCAGCGGTTCGATCCGCTCGACACGGGCGGCATAGCGGGTCTTCAGCGCCTCGGTTTCGCCGGGCAGTTTGGTAAAGGTGCCCGTTGACTGGTCGGCGGCGATCTTCTGCGCCATCGCCTCGATGCTGCCGGGCGTCTCGATGCGATAGGTGACGCGAATGTGGTCGGTCATGCTGTTGTCCTCTTTGATCCGCCGCCGTCACGGATCCAGCCGAAATAGTCTTCCGAACCCATCTGCCCGCCTTTCAGAGCAATCTCGAGGCCATCATGAGGACCGCTACCGAAGGCCTGACACAGCGCTGCGCCAGGGATGGTCGGCGCCTTTGCGACCAAGGCCGACAGCCCAAGCTGCCGCATCCCATGTCCCGAGGTATCCCCGCCCGAGATCACCGCGCGTCGGATCCCCGTGGCGCGGAGCGTGGCGTCCAGAATGCGGCCCAGGGCTTCCCCGATGCGGCGATTGGCGGTGGTTCCATCCATACCACTACGAGCCAGGGCTGTGCGATAGGCCTCAACCTGCGGGCCTTCGCCGGATGCGGAATGGACCAGCGGGCTTTGACCCGCTTGGGCGGCGGCAATGGCGGCTTGGGTCAGGCGCCGCTCTTCCTCCGCCAAATCGGCATCGCTGCCGGTGACGGCGCGGGCGTCGAAGGGCAAGAGGGCAAAGCCGTTCCGCCCGGCCCAATCCAGCTGCCGCGCCGTGGTGGGCGAGACGGAGCCCGACACCGCCATGATCCGCCCTGCACGCGGTAAGCCGCCCGGCGCATCCACCCGCGGGATCGTGCCGCTGTCCTGCCAATGGCGGACCAGCGCGTATTCCACGCCCTGGCTTCCTGCGACAAATCCCAAGTCGGCGCGGTTCTCCCAGATCAGCCGGCCTGCGGCGGTTTCGCTGGCAGGTTCCATGCTGTCAATCGACAGAATTCGTGCCCCTGAAGCCAGGGCTGCCTGCAAGGCCTGCGGATCGGCCAACGCCTCAAGGTCGATCAGCGCCGACCGCAGGTCGGTCTGCGTTGACAGGTGCCCCAGCAGGTCGGATTCGGGCATTGGTGTGACTGGGTGGCGCGACATGACCGGGTGGCGGTCCAGCCGGAACACCCCGTCCAGCGTGCCCGCGAACAGGTGCCCGAAAGCCTGATACCGCCGCATCTGCGGTGCGGCAGTCAGCAGCGGCACGGCCTTGGCAGGACGCACGCGCAAGCCGATCTCAATCGCCGCGCCAATGGAGCCGCTATCGGGCGAGGAGTCGAATGTCGAGCAGATCTTGTAATGCAGGATCGGCGCCCGCAGCGCGTCCAGCCAGCCGAACAGCACGGGCAAGTTCTGCGCCATCCAAGCCGGGTCATGGCTGCGCGCCGTCGTGGCGATCCCCACGCCGCGGCAGCCCGCGAACCGCGCCGCCAAGTTCGGCGAGGGAATGTCGGTGAACAGAACCGAGGACAGTCCTGCGAAATGCAGCACCTCCATCACCGCCGCCGATCCCGTGAAGTCGTCACCCAACCATGTGACCCACGGCGCCTCAGGCATCGCGTCCTCCTCTTGACAGCGCAATCCTGTTATTATCTCATCATACCAGTTTGGCAAGGATGATTCCTGCCTGGGAGGAGAACCAGATGACGAAAGTTGCCCTGTTCGGGGCTGGCGGCAAGATGGGCGTGCGCCTGTCCACGAACCTTGCCAAGACCGATTTCGAAGTGGCCCATGTCGAGGTCAGCGACGCAGGCCGCGAACGGCTGAAAACGGAACTGGGCTTCGACACCGTCAATGCCGACGTGGCGCTGGAAGGCGCCGAGGTCGTAATCCTGGCGGTGCCCGACACCGTGATCCGCAAAGTCGCCGCATCCGTGGTGCCGCAGGTCGCGCCCGGCACGATGATCGTGATCCTGGATGCCGCAGCACCCTTCGCGGGCCACCTGCCCGAACGCGCGGACATCACTTATTTCGTAACCCACCCCTGCCACCCGCCGATTTTCAATGACGAGGCTACGCCTGAGGGACGGGCTGATCATTTCGGCGGCGTCGCGGCCAAGCAGGGCGTGGTCAACGCACTGATGCAGGGTCCGCGCGAGCATTACGAGTTGGGCGACCGCATCGCCCGCGCCATCTATGCCCCTGTCGCCCGCAGCTATGAGGTCACGGTCAAGCAGATGGCCATGCTGGAGCCGGGCCTGTCGGAGACGGTCGTGGCCTCGCTTCTGGTCGTCATGCGCGAGGCGATGGACGAGGTCGTGGCGCGCAGCGGCGTCAGCAAGGAATGTGCCCGCGACTTCCTGCTGGGCCACATGAATATCTTGGCCGCCGTGATTTTTGAAGAACGGCAGGGCGCCTTCTCTGACGCCTGCAACAAGGCCATCGAGTTCGGCAAGCCGATGCTGATGCGTGACGACTGGAAGAAGGTGCTCGAATGGGACGAGGTTGCTGCCAGCATTGAGCGGATCACCTGAAGAAAAATCGGGAATCATTATCTCATCATACCTGTTGACAGAATGGTGATTCCCCCGCAGCTTGAAACGGTCAGAGAGGAACCGGCAGAAGTCCGGCTGACCTTATGGGAGGAAAACATGAAACTGACCCGCCGGCTGATGATCTCAGCCTTTGGCCTTGCCATGACCGTGGCCATGCCGTCCTTCGCGACGGCCGAGGGCACCATCGCGATCATCACACCCAGCCATGACAATCCCTTCTTCAAAGCCGAAGCTGTGGGCGCCGAGGCGCGCGCCAAGGAGCTGGGCTATGACACAGTGATCATGGTCCACGACGATGATCCAAACAAGCAGCTTGAGCTGTTCAACACCGCCATCGGGCAGGGCGTAAAGGCGATCATTCTGGACAACGCGGGCGCCGACGCCACCGTGGCCGCCGTTCAGTCCGCCAAGGACGCAGGTATCCCGTCCTTCCTGATCGACCGCGAGATCAAGGAATCCGGCATCGCCGTCAGCCAGATCGTGTCCAACAACTATCAGGGGGCGCAGCTGGGGGCCGAAGAATTCGTCCGCCTGATGGGCGAGACCGGCAAATATGCCGAGCTTCTGGGCCGCGAGGCGGACACGAACGCGGGCATCCGGTCGTCCGGCTATCACGACATCATCGACCAGTATCCAGACATGGAGATGGTGGCCCAGCAGACCGCCAACTGGTCGCAGACCGAGGCCTATACGGTCATGGAAACGATTCTGCAGGCTAACCCAGACATCAAGGGCGTGATCTCGGGCAACGACACCATGGCCATGGGTGCCTGGGCCGCGCTTGAGGCGGCGGGCCGGACGGATGTGATTGTGGTGGGTTTCGACGGTTCGAACGACGTGCGCGACAGCATCAAGGCGGGCGGCATCAAGGCGACCGTGCTGCAACCGGCTTACCGCCAGGCGCAACTGGCCGTGGAACAGGCGGATGCCTATCTGAAGAACGGCTCGACTGGCGTGGATGAAAAGCAGCTGATGGACTGCATCCTGATCAATGCCGACAATGCCGACAAGCTGGAAACCTTCGCCCTGGCGGAGTGACCGCGACCCGGCCCGGCCCGGCACCCGCGCCGGGCCGTTTTCCCATACCCCCGGAGTCCCGCATGAAGCGCGCGATGACCGCGATCCTTGGCCTGTCCCTGGGCCTGACGGCGCTTGGCGCCTGCAAGATCGTCCCGAACCCCGAACCCGGCAGCGAAAACGCGGCGTCTCAGACCGACGAGGAGCGGATGGCCGCAAAGGCGGGCGAGATCTACGCCGCCCAACTGGTGCCCTATGTCGCCCAGAAGGCCATTGACCTGCCGGTGCTGACCGCCGCTCTGCAAGGCGGGTATGAGGCCGCGGGCAAGGCTCACGGCGTGCGCCCGCAGGCCGAGGGCAGCCCTTGGAACTTCCTGGTCAAGGGCCGGGGCACTGTAGTCCAGACCAATCGCGAATCCCGCGCCGCGACCATGACGCTCGATGCGACCGGTGACGGACAGGCCGACGTCACCATCCAGCTTGGCCCGGTCATCAAGGGCACCGCACTGCGCGATGCGGCGGATTTCATCGTCTTCACCGACTATCGCGACCAGATCGAATTCGCGAAACTGGCCCGCGCGCTGAACGACCGGGCGCATGGGGCGATCACGCTGCCCGAGGGCGACCTGACCGGCAAGACCTTCCGCTTCGAAGGCGCGACGACGCTGCGAAGCGCCACCGATCCGATCCTGGTGGTCCCGACCCTGCTGGAAGCCGCGCCATGACCCACCCCATCGGCCTGCAGATCCGGGGCGGCACCAAGGTCTATCCCGGCACCCGCGCGCTGAAGGGCGTCGATTTCGACCTCCGCATGGGCGCGGTCAACGTGCTGGTCGGTGAAAACGGCGCAGGCAAGTCCACGATGATGAAGGTCATTGCCGGGGTCGAGCAGCTGACCGAGGGCCAGATCCTGATGGATGGCCAGCCGGTGCATTTCAGCGGCACCGACGACGCCCGCCGCCACGGCATCGGCATCGTGTTCCAGGAACTGAACCTGTTCCCGAACATGACGGTGGCCGAGAACATCTTCATCAACCGCGAAATCACGCGCGGCCGCATCGACATCGACACCGCCGCACAGCGCGAGGCCACGCGCGCCCTGATGCGACGCCTGGAACATGACATCGACCCCGACACGATGGTTGGCGACCTGCGCGTGGGTCAGCAGCAGATCGTCGAGATCGCGAAAAGCCTGGCGCAGGACGCGCGCATCCTGATCCTGGACGAGCCAACCTCGGCGCTGTCCACCGCCGAGGTCGAGATCCTGTTCCGCGTCATCGCCGACCTTAAACGGCAGGGGGTGGGCATCGTCTATATCTCTCACCGTCTGGAAGAACTGATCCGCATCGGCGACTACATCACCGTGCTGCGCGACGGCGCGATCACCGGCGCGCGGTCGATGGAAGGCGTCGATGTGGACTGGATCGTCCGTGCCATGATCGGCGAGGCGTCCCGCGACTTCGCTAAGGACATCGACCACCCCTATGGCCCCGAGGTCTTCCGGGCCGAAGACGTGACCCTGCCCCGCCTAGGCGGCGGCCTTGCCGTCGATCACGTCGGCATGTCCTTGCGCGCGGGCGAGATCCTGGGCGTCTATGGCTTGATGGGCGCGGGCCGCAGCGAGTTCCTGGAATGCGTGATCGGCCGCCACCCCCATGCTGGCGGGCGCATCTTCGTGGACGGCAAGCAGCTTCGCACCCGCACCGTTTCGGGTCGCATCCGGTCGGGGATCGCGCTGATCCCCGAGGATCGCAAGAACGACGGGTTGGTCCAGATCCTGTCGATCCGCGAGAACATGACACTGTCGTCATTAGGCGAATTTACCACCGGATTCCACATGAACCTGGGCGCCGAGCGCGGCACGGTACGCGATTTCGTGCGTCGCCTGACGGTCAAAATCGCGTCAATGGAAAACCCCGTTTCCAGCCTTTCGGGCGGCAACCAGCAGAAGGTCGTCATCGGCAAGGCGCTGATGACGAAACCCAAGGTGCTGCTGATGGACGAACCCTCGCGCGGCATCGACATCGGCGCCAAGGCCGAGGTCTTCCGCACCATGCGCAAGCTGGCCGCCGAGGGGCTTGGAATCGTCTTCGTCACCTCGGACATGGAGGAACTCATGGCGCTGTCCGATCGCATCGTCGTCATGTCGAACGGCCGGGTTACAGGCGAATTCGACCGCAAGGACGCGACCGAGACCCTTGTCATCGCCGCCTCCGCCAAGGGGCACGCGCCTGATCCAATCAAGAATTTGGCCCCATCCAAGGAGCATGTCGCATGACCCATGCCGCCACCCATGCCGCGCCGCAGGCCGGGTCCGCCAACCTGCTGCTGGTGCTGCTTAAGGCCCGGACCTTCATCGCGCTAATCTTGGTCTTTACCTTTTTCGCCTTTGCCGCACCCAATTTCCTGTCAACGGCGAACATGGTCATCATGTCAAAGCATGTCGCGCTGAACGCCTTTCTGGCGATCGGGATGACCTTCGTGATCATCTCGGGCGGGATAGACCTTTCGGTGGGATCGATCGTGGGCCTTTGCGGCATGGTCGCGGGCTGGCTGGTGCTTTACGGCATCGACCTTGGCCTCGGCTGGTCGATCCAGTTCAACACGGTCGAGATCTGCCTGATCGTGATGGTCGTGGGCGTGCTGATTGGGGCGGTCAATGCCTTCCTGATCACCAAGCTGAACGTCGCGCCCTTCATCGCCACGCTTGGCACGCTTTATGTCTGCCGGGGCGCGGCGATGCTGTTTTCCGACGGCCGGACTTTCCCGAACCTGAACGGCAACCCTGAATACGGATCCGACACCTTCCGGCTGATCGGGGCGGGAAATGTGCTGGGCCTGCCGATCTCGATCTGGATGCTGATCGTGGTGGCGCTGATCGCCGGCTATATCGCGCGCCGCACGCCGCTGGGGCGATATATCTATGCCGTTGGCGGCAACGAACGCGGCGCGGCGCTGTCTGGCGTGAAGGTCAACCGCATCAAGTTCTTCGTCTACATGTTCAGCGGGCTTTGTGCGGCGCTTGTGGGGCTGATCATTTCTTCGCAACTGGTCGCTTCGCATCCTGCGACCGGCCAGGCCTTCGAGCTGAACGCGATTGCGGCGGCCGTTCTTGGCGGCACGTCCATGTCGGGCGGGCGCGGGCGGATCGGCGGCACCATCGTCGGCGCCTTCGTGATCGGCGTGCTGTCGGACGGGCTGGTGATGATGGGCGTCTCCTCCTTCTGGCAGACGGTCATCAAAGGGCTTGTCATCATCGCCGCCGTGGTGGTCGATCAGGCGCAGCAGAAACTGCAGGCGCGGGTTGCGCTGCAGGCGGAAGCAGGGAAGTAGGATGAAGGGTGCCTTGATCGGCTGCGGGTTCTTTGCGCAGAACCAGATGCATGGCTGGGTCGGGATCGAGGGCGTGGCGATCGTGGCCGTCTGCGACAGGGACGAGACCCGGCGCAACGAGACGGCGGCCCGCTTCGGCGCCCGCCCTTATGCCGACGCGGCCGAGATGCTGGCGGCGGAAGCGTTGGACTTCGTGGACATCGCGACCACCGTCGCCTCTCACCGATCCTTGGTGGAACTGGCGGCAAAGGCTGGTGTCCATGTCATCTGCCAAAAGCCCTTCGCCGAGACGATGGAGGATGCCCGCGCCATGGTCGGTGCCGTCGATGCGGCGGGAAAGACCCTGATGGTGCACGAGAACTTCCGCTGGCAATCGGCGGTCCGCGCCGCTATCGAAGCCGTCCGGGGCGGCGCGATCGGGGTGCCCTTCTTCGGGCGCGTCAGTTTCCGTTCGGGATACGACGTGTTCTCGGGCCAGCCCTATCTGGCCACCGATCCGCGCTTCATCATCCAGGATCTGGGCATCCATATCCTCGACGTGGCCCGCGCGCTGTTCGGCGACGTGGCGACGCTGTCGGCCACCACGCGGCGGATCAACCCCAACATCCGAGGCGAGGATGTCGCGACCATGCTGCTGGAGCACACGAGCGGCGTGACCAGCGTGGTCGATTGCTCCTATGCGACCAAACGCCAGCCCGAGACCTTCCCGGAAACATTGCTGGAAATCGACGGCGACAAGGGCACGTTGCGGCTGGATGCGGGATACCGGCTGGTGATCCAGACGGATGGAGAGGAGGTCCGCGACGTGGCCCCTCCGGTCCTGCCCTGGGCGGAACGGCCCTGGCACAACATCCAGGAAAGCGTCCAGATCATCCAGCAGCATTTCATTGATTGCCTGCGGAATGCAACACAGCCCGAAACCTCGGGGCATGACAACCTGAAAACGCTGGCCCTGGTCGAGGCGGCTTATCGCTCCGCCGCCGACCGCTCGCGCATCGACATGCGGGCGCCGGAATGGACCTGACCGCGCTCTACGGCACCGACAAGCCGCCGCGCCGGGGTGAGGTGCTGCGTGCTGGCGAGGCGCAGGTGACGGTGGAAGCCGGGCAGCTGCGCCACCTGCGCGTGGGCGGGACCGAGGCGATCCGCGCCGTCTCCTTCCTGGTCCGCGACCGGGACTGGGGTACGGTGGAACCCGTGATCACAGGCCAGTCGATAGATGGCGGGCGCGTCACCTATGCCGCGCGTTATGACATGGACAGGGGCAGTCTCGACGCGCGGATTACGCTCACCCTGACGCCCGACAGCCTAGCGGCCGAGGTGGTGGCGGTGGCCCATGGCACCGTGGAAACCAACCGGGCGGGCTTCACCGTCCTGCACCCGATCGAGGGCGTGGCGGGCGCCCCGGTCTGCGTCGGCCATCCCGGCGGGGTTGAGGACACACATTTCCCGACGCTGATCGCACCCTGGCAGCCCTTCAAGGACATCACCTCGCTGACTCATCAGGCGGGCGGGCTGCGCGTCGAATGCCTGCTTGAAGGCGATGTGTTCGAGATGGAGGATCAGCGCCAATGGGGCGACGCGTCTTTCAAGACCTACAACCGTCCGCTGGCCCTACCTTGGCCCTATGTGATCGCAGAGGGGGAAGAACTGCGGCAGGCAGTGCGGATTGCGTGGAGCCCGGTTCCAGTTCCCGAGCCGTTCGCGCCGATCCGCACACAGGTTTCCGGCACGGTTTTCCCCCAGACCGCGCTTTTGCTGGCCGCTGACGAGGCTCGCCGTGCCGCCGCCAATCCCGATGACCTGCACCGGGTCGGTGCGCAGCGGGTGCTGTGCCATTGGGACATCGCCGCCGGACACGGACTGGCAGACCTGCAAGCCTTTGCGGCCCTGCAAGCCGCCTTGCCAAACCTCGACTATGACCTGGAACTGATCGCCGCATGCCCGCCTGACGGCGACCTGGATGCGGAATTCGCCGGCTATGCCGCTGGTGTGGCGGCGTCCGGGCTGCAAATAGCGTCGGTGATGATCTGTCCCTCGGTAGACCGGCAATCGACACCGCCGGGATCGGAATGGCCCCCCTGCCCGCCTCTGGAGGCGATCCATGCCGCCGCCCGCAAGGCTTTCCCGGGCGTGACCTTGGGTGGGGGCATGGCCAGCTTCTTTCCCGAGCTGAATCGCAAGCGTCCACCCGTCGATGCCTGGGATTTCGTGACCCACGGCCTCTGCCCCATCGTCCATGCCGCCGACGACCTGTCGGTGATGGAGACGCTGGAGGCCGTGCCGCATATCCTTGCCTCGGCCCGTGCAATCATTGGAGATCGGGACTATCGGCTGGGACCATCGACCATCGCGATGCGCCAGAACCCTTATGGCAGCCGCACGATCCCGAACCCCGACCGCGACCGGGTCTGCATGGCCGATGACGACCCCCGCCAGGACGGTGCCTTCGCGGCGGCCTGGACAATAGGGCTGGCCGCAAGCATCGCGCCCGCAGGCGTCACCGTCTGGACGCCCGCCGCGCTTTACGGTCCGCGCGGGCTGATCCGCGACGATGGCAGCCCGCGCCCCGTGGCAGCCGTGGTGCAGGCGCTGGCGGCGCTGGCGGGCCAGCCGGTGCGCCTCGCGACCTTGGCCGATGGCCGGGCGGAAATGGCTTTCGAAGAAACTGTCATGACCGCCAACTTGACGCCGGACGGCCCCGCGCCCTTCGGCTGGCAAAGCCGTCCGCCTTCGCCTAAGTCCTGATCAAAGACCGCAGCCAAGGGCCACGCCATGAAACATGACCTCCATGCCAGCCCCGACCGGATCACCCGCCGCAAGCTGTCCGACCAGGTCTTCGACCGGCTGCGCGAGATGATGGCCAGCGGCGAGCTTCCCGCCGGCGCGCCGATGCCCTCCGAACGCGACCTGATGGAGCGTTTCGGCGTCGGCCGCCCCGCCGTGCGCGAGGCGCTTCAACACATGCAGACGATGGGCTTGATCACCATCAGCCATGGCGAACGCAGCCGCGTAAACGAGTTGTCCGCAGGCAGCGTGCTGGAACGTGTGGACGACGTGGCACGGATGCTGCTGTCTTCCGAACCTGAGCAGTTGGAGCATCTGAAGCAAGCCCGGCGCATGTTCGAATGTGGGCTGGTGCGGGTCGCGGCCGAGAACGCCACCGCCCAGGACGTGCGCGACCTACGCGAATTGGTTGGCGAACAGCGCGCCCGCACCGGCGATCCTGCGGCCTTTGTCACCGCCGATATGGCGTTTCACAGCCGCATCGCCCAGATTTCGGCCAACCCGATCCTGGTTGCGACCAGCCAATCCATGTTGCGGTGGCTGTTCCAGTATCACGGCGTCCTTCTGCACTGGTCCGGCAGGGAAAAGATCACCTTGCACGAACATGACGACATCGTGGATCTGATCGCCGCACGTGACGCGGATGGTGCAGTGGCGGCAATGCAGGCGCACCTAGACAGATCAAATCCGCTCTATCTGCACGCGAATGCCACCAATCGTGCCGACTGAATGGAGTTTAGCAGTCGGGTTATCCGAATAGAATGCGGGCCGGGTCAGGAATGAGGCAGGCGCCCCGCACAGGCTCTGCTACAAGGCGATCTACCAGTGTGTTTACTCTGCCGAGGATCAGTCATCACAGCCGAACTCCTTCGACAAGCGCTTCGCCCCCTAGCCCAGTTCATGCAGCCGCATCATCGCGGCCACCTCCTCTGCCCGAAGCATCTCCTCTCCCCGCATCGACCTTGATCGTGCCGGGAACTCTGAAGCAGCGCCCCTCATCTGTCCCTCCTCTCAGAAATCCGAGGGGGTCAGTTCTTGGATCCGTCAGGGGGGTCAGTTTGTCAGTTCGGGTGACAAGCAGAACAGTAGAAGCCGTCCACAGATCGCTAGATGACGGCCGGCAGTGCATCTGCAATATCCCTTGACTGAGGCGGCTCCGTTATCGAAGTCCAGACAACTCCAGCAAGAACGTTGGTCGCGGAGTAGAGAATGGATATCAAGACGAACAAAGAGAGCCCGTTCGCCAGTGCCCGAGCTGTCGCTGGCTACCTAGATCAAACACCGCTGAAGGTGCCCGGGCTGGCTGATCTACATCGAATGACAATGCTCCTTTTGAGCGAGCGGGCGCAGCAGGACGCCCGTATCCTGGTCATCGGTGCAGGCGGGGGTATGGAGGTGAGGGCTCTCGGCGAGGCTCAGCCCAGCTGGTCCTTCGTCAGCGTTGATCCGTCTGCTTCGATGCTGGACCTGGCAAGCCAGAGCCTCCAGTCCATGCTGGATCGGGTGCAACTTCAGAAGGGGACCATAGATGTGGTGTCCGAAGTCGGATTTGATGGCGCGACCTGTCTTCTCACGCTCCATTTTCTTGACAGAAGTGATCGGCGGCACACGCTGAAGGAAATCCGCCGGCGTTTGAAGCCGGGTGCAAGACTGGTCGTGGCGCATCACACTTCCGGAGGTGGCAACGCCGTTCAGTGGTTGACGCGATCGGCGGGCTTCTCTGACCGGACAGGCTCTGATTGGGACAGAGCACTTCATTCGGGAAAAGCAATGGCTGAGGCCTTGCCTATCCTTGCTCCGGCCGAGGAGGAGGACCTGCTGAGGGATGCAGGCTTTGTCGACGTCGAGCTTTTCTACGCGGCCTTTTCGTTCAGGGGATGGGTGGCCACAGCATAAATAATCTAAGGCTGCTCACAGTTGCCTAGGGACAGGCAGTCTAGCCGCTGCAAGACGCCGGACCATCTGTGACCCGGTTCGCCTGCTTCCTTGCTCAGATGCGGTCCGTTAGGCTCCGGCTGCTCGGCCGATGGCAAACCGCTGGCGATAGAAGTTGGGAGCAACACCTGTCAGCCTCTGGAACACCTTTCGGAAGGCCGCGGCGTCATTGTAGCCAACGGACCAGGCAATCTGGTCCACGGGTTGATTGATCAGCTCCAGGGCATCGCGCGCCTTCATGACGCGCACCTGCTGGAGATATTCGGTCGGCCGCAGCCCGGTGGCCTTCTGGAACCGGCGCAGGAAAGTGCGATCGGTCAGGCCGGCCAGGGCCGCCATCTCGGCCACGCTTTGCGGCTCGGCATGGCGGGCGTGAAGATCGTGCTGCACGCGGCGGATAGCGGCGTCGCGGTGATCCAGCTTCGGCAGGAAGGCCTTGTAGACATGCTGGTGGCGCCGCGGCGGGTCGATCAGCAGGAACCGCGCGGTTGCCAGCATGACGCCGGGGCCCAGAAGCCGCTCGACAAGGACCAGCCCCAGATCGGCCCAGGCAAGGATGCCGCCCGCCGTGATGATGTCCCCCTCATCGATCACCATGTTTTCCGTTGCCACTTCGACATCGGGACAGCATCCCGACAGAGTTTCGGCGAATGCCCAATGGGTAGGCTGTTAATTTCCACCCAGAAGTGACCCAGGCTGAAGTGAACCCCTCGGGCTGGACCACATTGCACCATCCGAACTAAGCCGCCTTCTGGGCGAACAGGGTTTCGAACTCCTCGGGGGTTTGGTAGCCGAGAGCTGAGTGTAGTCTTTTCGAGTTGTAGATCTGCTCGATGAACATCGGCAAGCGAGCGGCTACATCGGCGTCCTCGCCGGTCACATGAGCCTGGTTGGTCCCCGGCCCATGTTTCCTGAACAGCAGGCCCTCTATCCTGGCTCCAGCTACTATGGACTGCGGCCGGGCCTCACCGGCCTGTGGCAGGTCTCGGAACGCAACCAGTCCACATTCGCCTCTCGCGCCATGTATGACGACAGCTACGATCGTTCGATCAGCCTGCGCACGGATGCCCTGGTTGTCTGGCGCACCGTTGGCGTCGTGCTGAGGGCGACAGGCCTCTGATCCCTGTCATGAAGGGTTGACGACAGGCCCAGATTTCCAAAAGACGCTCACCTGCCC
>NZ_NWMQ01000033.1:0-36021 GCF_002901215.1 Paracoccus sp. SY
CCCGCCGGAAGGAACGGCTCGCGACCGCCTCCCGTTCCGTGGCTACCGTGAGCGACCATTGCCCCAAGTGGGGGCGGTGGTCACAGATGCCTCTGCGATTGCGGCTTGCCGCCAGTGGTGCCGGATCCGCTCGCTCGTCATAACAGGAATTGCCTCAGGAGACCGCATCAGAACTGGAAACAGGCTTGGCGATCACCCCGGCTGAACACGATTGTTTCGCCCCGCACTCAAGGTCGCCAGAACCGAGGCATCAGCAGCACCAGGACGGAAACCAGCTCCTGCCGACCCAGATACATGCCGATGATCATGATCCACTTGGCTGCAGCAGGGAAATCGACAACAGAGCCATTGGCGCTCACTTCCGGACCCCACACAGGCCCGATGTTTGCGATCGCCGTCCATGCGGCCGTCAAGGCGGTGCGCGGGTGCAGCCCTGTGAGGGACAGTCCAACGATCAGCAGGCCAAAGGTCAGCATGAACAGGGTAAAGAACGCAATCACCGAATCCACGACGTCCTGATCCAGCAGATGGCCTTCGTAGCGCAGGGGGGATATCCGGTGCGGAGAATGCATGCGTCGGAGTTGAGTCCGCACCGCTTCAAACAGCACGAGATAGCGGAAAACCTTGACGGAGCAACCGGTGGATCCGGTGCAGCCGCCGATCAGCCCGACAATGAGGAGCAGCGCGAGAGGAAAGTGCCCCCAGGCCATCATGTCTGTGGAGGCAAAGCCGGTGCCGGAAAAGGTGGAGATCGTGTTGAACACCGTCTCGCGCAGAACCTCGGACAGGGTGACATCCTGGTCCACGGAGAGCAGCCGGTAGCTCACAATGAGCGCGCAGGCATAGCAGATCCAGCGCAGGTAGGCTCTGACCTGGCGATCGCGCCACAGCGGCTCGGGGTTGCCGCGCATAGCCTGGACGAGCCGGATGAAGGGGATCGAGGCCATGATCATGAAGACGGACGCTCCCCATTCCGGTCCGCCCAGATAGGCCCCGAAACTCGCGTCATAATTCGAGAACCCGCCGGTCGAGCAGGTGGTCAGGGCATGCACGAATGCATCAAAGCCGGTCATGCCCAGCAGCATAAAGGTGATCGCACAGGCTCCTGTCATGAGAAGGTAGATCGTTGTCATCTCCGAGGCAATCTGGCCGGCACGCGGTAGCACCTTGCCCAGGGTGTCGAAACCTTCGGAGCGGAAGAACTGCATGCCGCCGACCTTCATCACCGGCAGAAAGACCATCGCCACGACGACGATCCCCAATCCTCCCATCCATTGCAGCAGTGCCCGCCACAGATGCGTGCTCCTGGGCAATGGGTCCAGTGTCGGAAAGGCCGTGGTGCCGGTGGTTGTCATGCCCGACATGGCCTCGAAATAGGCATCGAGAAAGCCGGCCTCGGGTTGACCGAGAATAAAGGGCAGGGCTCCGAACGCCGGAAGCACCGCCCACAGACCCGACGTCAGAAGAAAGGCCTGCTGGATCTTGAGCGATCGGTGACCGCCGCGCGTGGCGACCGCCACCATCGCCCCAAATCCGCCGGTCATCAGCGCGCATTGCAGAAAGACCATCCAGTGCGGATCGTCGTGCCAAAGATCGACCAGCATCGGCAGCAGCATCGCTGCCCCCATGACAGCAAGGATCATTCCAAGCGGATGGGCTACGGGGCGGAGGTCAAACATGGGGCCTTCGGATTATCGGATACACCGGGATGAGCAGCGGTTTTGCTAGGCATTCTCAGATGATGCCGGAGATCGCGGCTCTGTTTCTGAGAGCATTCCATTCGGAGAACACGTCGCCCTCTTTTCCATCGGTCGGCTCATATCGGCAGTTGTTGCCCCAGAACGATGACTCTGCTGCTTGGCAGGTGGTAGAAGTCGGTCGCGTTGGCGGCGGATTTCGCCAGTGAGAGAAACAGCGTCTCCTGCCATGCTGGCAGGCCCTTGCCCTTGGTCCGGCGGAAGAAGCGCTGCGTGAGGAAGAAGGACGTGGCCATGATGTCGAACTTGATGCCTTTCTTCTTCGCGAGAGCAAGAGCCCGGGGCAGGTTCGTTTCCTCGATGTAGCCAAAGCACATGTCGACCCGGGTAAAGCGCTCCGAGAGCGGTGTGACGGTGACCCGTTCCGCGTCGGGAACATAGGGCCGAGTGGCCACCGTGACGCAGACAATGATGTTGTGCTCGTGCAGGACTTGATTGTGCTTGATGTTGTGCAAGAGTGCTGCAGGGGCCACATCCGGTTCAGCGGTCAGGAAGACCGCCGTTCCAGACACGTTCAACAAACGGCTCGACTTGTTCAGCATCTCCATCAACGCCTCAAGCGACGTGGCCCCCCGCCGGGTCTGGTCCTGAACATGGCGGGTGCCGCGCACCCAAGACCACATGAGCAGGATCATCACGGCCGCCATCAGGATCGGCACCCATCCCCCATGTGGGATCTTGGTGGCATTCGAGCCCAGAAACAGCAGCTCCAGCAGCAGGAGCGGCACGACCACAACCGCCACCAGGGGTAGCGGCCATCTCCAAACCTTGAGGAACACGACGGACGCCAGGCAAGTGGTGATGACCATATCGCCAGTGACGGCGATACCGTAGGCCGCGGCAAGGTTCGAAGACGAGCCAAAAAGGATCACCAGGATAAAGACACCGGCTGCCAGGATGGCGTTGACCTTTGGCAGGTAGATCTGGCCTTCCTGATCCTCAGAGGTGTGCAAAATTTCCAGTCGGGGCAGAAGGCCGGTTCGCACCGCTTGCTTCATCATCGAGAAGGCACCCGAGATGACAGCCTGGCTAGCGATAACGGTGGCCATGGTTGCCAGGATCACCAAAGGCAGGAGTGCCCAGGACGGCGCCATGAGGAAGAAGGGATTTTCCGCTCTCTCGGGATGTGCGAGGACCATGGCTCCTTGCCCAAGATAGCTCAAGGTCAGGGCCGGCCACACAAGCCCGATCCAGGCCAATCGAATGGGACGTCTTCCGAAGTGTCCCATGTCAGCGTAAAGTGCCTCGCCTCCGGTCACGGCCAGAAAGACCGACCCCAGGACAATAAGCGATGCAAAGCCGTGCGTGACGACAAAGCTTGCCGCATAGGTGGGGCTCAAGGCGCGCAAGATCGACCAGTCATCCCCGATATGGAGTAATCCGAACACTGCCATGGTGAGGAACCAGGCGATCATGACCGGCCCGAAGAAGACGGACACGGCACCAGTGCCCCACCGCTGTACCAGGAAGAGCCCCGCGATGATGACCAGCGTCAGCGGCATGACGTAGGGAGCGAAGGCCGGCGTCACGAGGCTGAGACCTTCGACGGCAGAAAGCACCGACATGGCCGGCGTGATGATGGCATCCCCGAAGAACAGGGAGATGCCGATCATGCCAAGAGCGAGAAGCCAAAGCGGACGGCTGCCCAGGGCTTGCTGGACAAGGGTGACTAGGCTGAGCGTGCCCCCTTCACCACGGTTGTCCGCGCGCATGATCAGCAGCACGTATTTGAAACTCACGATGAAGATCAGCGTCCAGATCAAGAGCGAGATCACCCCGATCACGTCGTCTGGCGTCAGCCCGTCATGGGAAGCGGCATGCAGGGACTCGCGCATGGCGTAGATGGGCGACGTGCCGATGTCGCCGTAGACCACGCCGATGGCACCCAGAGTCAAGCCGGCCAAACTGCCGTTGGCATGCTGCCCAGGCGTCGGCAGGTCTGATAAATGGGCGGCAGCCGCTGCGAGCTCGGCCTCTGATTGCCCCATGGGCGAGGTGCTCTCACCCTTGCCGAGATTGGAATTCATGATAACGGCCTCTTCAGAGTAAGCTTGGGCCTGCTCCACATGTCGTTGAGGCCCACGATATTCGCTCGGGTGATGCGGAAACCCGAGGTGAACTCCACATCAGCCTGACCGCAGCTTTCGGGCAGCATCCGAGTGCCCTCACTCCGCCGACGCAAAGCGGTAGCCAATGCCTGGTTCGGTGAAGATCATCCGGGGTGCCGCCGCGTCGTCGCCCAGCTTTTCGCGCAGGTGTCCCACAGCGATGCGCAGATAATGGCTGTCGCCCAGATGTGCAGGTCCCCAGACGGTCCGCAGAAGCTCCTGATGGGTCAGCAATCGGCCTGCATGGCGTACCAGCAGCGTCAGCACATCGAATTCCTTGCGTGTCAGGCGCAGGGGCACCCCTGCTAGTGTCACGGTTCGCGCGGCCAGGTCGATAGTCAGATCGCCATTGGATAGGATGAGCGGAACCTCCTCAGCGCTCCGACGGCGGGTCAGGGCGCGCAGGCGGGCGAGCAACTCGGCGGGGGCAAAGGGTTTGGTGACGTAGTCGTCGGCCCCCGCATCGAGCGCCGCAACGATCTCGGCCTCTGCTGATCGAACCGAAACCACGACAATCGGCACATCAGACCATTCCCGAATGGCAGCAATCACCGCCTTGCCGTCCATGTCCGGAAGACCAAGATCCAGCACCACCGCCGATGGTGCCCCGGTTGCTGCGCACTCGATCCCTTCACGGCCGCGCGTGGCCTCAACCATGGTATGGCCCGCACTTTCCAGGATGATCCGCAGAAAGCGGCGGATTGGTGCCTCGTCCTCGATCACGAGAAGGCGTAGCGGCGATGATCGGTCAGACATCTTCATCCTCGCCAAATGCAGCGGGCAGGATCATGCGGATGGCCGCTCCATGGCCCCCCGATGGCTCGATGGCGGTGACGCTACCCTCATTGGCCTCGACCATGCCCTTGACGATCGCCAGGCCAAGACCGGCCCCGGCCGGATGTCCGTCACCCTGCACAGCACGGTGAAAGATGTCGAAGACCCGGCCGCGCTCGTCTTTCGGAATGCCCGGCCCCTCGTCCATGACGGTCAGTGCGACACCATCTGGCGATGGTGCGGCGGCAATATGGATGGTGCTGCCCTCCGACGCGTATTTTGTGGCATTCTCGAGAAGGTTGGTGAGCGCTTGGCCGATCAGGACCGGATCGGCGAAGACGGGTGGCGTGCCTGGCGCAATCTCGACCTCAATGCGAAAGGGTGCCAGCACGCGGGCAAGGTCGCCGCGTGCCCGGCCGATCAGTTCGGCGACCGGCACGACCTCGCGCCGCGGCACCAATGCGCCGTGCTCCAGCCGGGTCATGCCCAGCAGGTTGCCGACGAACCTGTCGAGCCTGCGCGCCTCATTCAGTGCCTCCCCCACCAGTTCGCGGTTCTGCGCGGTGGTCAGGCCGCCATCCGCCAGTGCAGAGAGGGCGCCGATCACGGTCACGAGCGGCGTGCGCAGGTCATGGCTGACGCTGTTCAGCAATGCAGCCCGCAGCTTCTCGGTCTCGGAGGCCAGCCTTGCCCGCTCAAGGTCCCTTTCCACGGTGATCCGTTCAACCGCAACCGCGACCTGATCCTCCACTGCAGCCAGAAGGCGCCGGGTCTCGGGGTCCAGCCGCCGGTCAGGATCGAGAAAGCGCAGCCCCACGGCCCCCATCGGGGCACCCTGGGTAGCCAAGGGAAGAAACATCCAGTCAGCAGCTGGCAGCGTATCGGTATCCCGCCCGGCCGGCTGGTTCTTCTTATACGCCCACAACGCTGCGGTTCGAGAACGGGGATCAAGGCTTTCCTCAATCGCGGGAAAGCCCTGCACCTGCTCGAGCACACCGTCGTTTCCGGGCATCAGGATCAGCGAATGGCACTCAAGCGTGTGGGCGATATGGGCGGCTGCGGCCCAAAGAACGTCGTCGGTCGTCGTGGCCGAGGCGATCTTGCGGGCGAAGTCATAAAGCGTTTCCGTCCGAGCCTGAGTGGCGCGCATGACCTCCACCTGCCGCTTGAGCCGGCCGGCGAGGCTGCCTGTGAACAACGCCGAGACGGTGAAGACCATCAGCGCGGCCAATGAGGCCTCGTCTGACACCTTCAACGAGAAAAAAGGCTCGGTGAAGAAATAGTTGTAGGCAAAGAAGCTGAGGAGGCTCACCGCAATGGCACCGGCAGTCCCCTGCCGCACTGCCATGGCCAGCACCGCAACCAGATAGATCACAGCCAGTGAAGCGACTGGCAGGATGTGCGACAAGAGCCCGCCCGTCAGCGTGGCCGTCAGGGTAGCCAAGGCTGAATGGGCAAAAAGGTGGAGCCAGGCGCGCCCCGTTGCGCGGCGCCACCATGACCTGTCGCGCGGGACACCGGTGACCACGGATCGGTCTGCTGCAAAGAGCTTCACCCGTCCGCGTCTCGCTGCGGCGGCACCGGCTTCGGCAGTGGTCCCGGCCGGGAAGTCATAGGGATCAGGGCGCACGTCATCGATCATGGCCGCTGTTGTAGTCCTCTTGGCGGAAAAGCGCGATGTTCGCTCCCATGGCCGCCGAGGCTTTCGGGCCCTGCACTGGAGGTGGATTTTCTGCTGCGTTGCAAGGCGGTTGCTCGCTCGGAGCGAGAACCGGACAGATCCGAGGAAGTTTAGAGCTTTCCGAGGCGCCCCGCACTCTATCGATCACGTTTGATCCTGTCAGAAACAGCGCAGAGAAGATCAGATCGGCGCTCATGTCAGAGCCGCTCCGGTGCCGACCAGCAGGAGATGGATAAGCAGCGTGCCTGCAAGGACGCCTGCGAGGACGTTGTCACGGAGATCCCGTCTTTGACCGGGTCGACAAGACACACCAAGACCGATCAGCCCGAAAGGCGCCACACCATTCAGTATTACGATGATGACAGATAGCACCGGATGCTTCCTCGCCTCAGAGAGGCTGAACATGGATGCCCTACGCGTAAAGGGGCCATATGAAACCCGGCCTGCAGCGTAACGTGGACGTAAAAATTTCGGCCAAGTCGATCCGGAAAACTCAATCTTGCAACATGAGTACCAGCAAACAGAAGCGCCTGATCGGTCCTTTTGATGAAGACCATTTGTATTCGGCCCGGCCAGCGGATCGACACACGAGTTCTACTGGTTAAAAGCGAAAGGCGGCCTGCCGCAGCCCCTATGCAGAGCCACGGCAACACGAGACCAGAATGCCTTTACAAGTCCGGCTGAATTTTCCCGGTTCCATAACACCCGTACTGCGTGACGCGGACGCGGTAGCTGCCCGTCGATCGTTCCCAGGAGTTTTGTAACATTGTCTGCGAACGTCATTGGATCCGCCGGCCTGCAAGTCTCATCTGAGCAGACGATGTGCGAGGTCCGCTGTCGCGGCAACGACTCCGATGTTCAATACCATAGGGTGACCAGTTCGCCACAAGAGCCGCCTATGGGTGCGTGTGTTCTATCGGGGACATAGATGGCTCAAGTTATGGATGGTGCGTGTCAGTTGGGTTCAGAAGGGGCGGTGTCTCGCCAAGTGCTTGCCATGCGCGGTCGGCCAAACGACCTGCCAGCGGCGCATACCGCGCTGCCTCGGGGTCGGCCGCATTGCCCGCGCGGGCGCGGTCAGCGATGCCGACGAAAATGACCGCAAAGCGGAACAGTGCAAAGGCGATGTGGAAGGGCTGCGGCGTCGGAACCTCGGGACAGATCGCGCGATAGGCGTCGATGAATTCGGCTTCCGACGGAATCCCCGGGGCTTCCGATCCCAGAATGCCGCCATACTCATCGGGACTGGTGTGGAACGGCATCACCACAAAACCCAGATCGGCCAAGGGGTGGCCGATCGTCGACAATTCCCAGTCCAGTACGGCAATGACCCGTGGTTCGCTGGGGTGGATTAGCATGTTGCCCAGTCGGAAATCGCCATGCGCTATCGAGGTCAGGCCGTCATCGTTGGGCTGCAAGGCCGCAAGCCTTTCAGACAGCGCCAAGAGCGAGGCGTCGTCTGCGAAGCTCGACGCCTTCAATTGGCTTGTCCAGCGGTGTAGCTGCCGCGCAAAATAGTCGCCTGGACGGCCGAAGTCTGCCAGCCCCACCGCCTGGGGGCGGACGGCATGAAGACGGGCGAGGGTGCGGGCCATCGACAGATAGATTTCGCGACGTTCCTCTGGCGACAGGTCGGGCAGGCGGCAGTCCGAAAAAACCCGGCCCTCGACGAAGTCCATCAGGTAGAAGGGTGTACCCAGCAGGTCGGGATCGTCATGGAACAACAGGGCCCTGGGGACCGGAACATCGGTGTCGCGAAGGGACTGCATTACCCGGAATTCGCGGTCGATGGCATGGGCCCCGCGCAGGATCTCTCCGTCAGGCTGCTTGCGCAGGACCATCCTTCGGTCGCCGTGATCAACGATGAAGGTCGGGTTCGACTGTCCGCCGCCGATGCGCGTCAGCCGGGTTTCCCCCGGTCCGAACCGATCCGACAGAAACGGTTTCAGGCGTTCCTGCGTTATCTTGGTCATGATACGGCACCTTGGATAGGCCACGACCAGAAGTCGCGTCCTTCCGAAGCCATGTGGCGGTTCAGGATCATCTTGTGGACCTCGTCCGCACCATCGACCAGGCGTGCCTGGCGGGCATAACGATAGATCCATTCCAGCACCGTATCCTTGGAATAGCCCCTTGCGCCGTTGATCTGGATGCCCGTATCGGCCGCACGGTGCAGCAGGTTAGCCACGTGGATCTTGGCCATCGAGACCTCTTTCTGCGCAAATCCACCGTGATCCAGCTCCCAAGCTGCGCGCATCACCAGAAGCCGGCCGATCTCGATATCGGCGGCCAAGGTACCCAGCATGATCTGTACGCTTTCGCGGTCGGCTAGCCAGACACCAAATCCCTCTCGGCAGTCGGCATAGTCACGGGCGATCTCGACGCAGCGTCGGGCGAGGCCAAGCCACCGCATGCAATGGGTCAGGCGCGCGACGCCAAGTCGGGTCTGCACGACCTTCAGGCCGCGGCCTTCCTCCAGCAGAAGGTGGGCGGACGGGATGCGCAGCCCGTCGAATTCCAGCTCGCAATGGCCGCCATGCTCCTCGGGCCCCATGATCGGGATGCGGCGCAGGATACGCCAGCCAGGATCGTCGCGGTGGAACAAAAAACAGCTGTGGCCGCGTCGCGGATCTTCACTGGTGCGGGCTAGCAGAATGAAATGTTCGGCCTCGGCCGCGCCGGTGATGAACCACTTGCGGCCACGGATGACATAATCGTCGCCGTCCCGTTCCGCCCGGGTCAGCATCATGCCGGGGTCGGAGCCACCGCCCGGGGCCGGTTCGGTCATCACGAAAGCCGAGCGGACGCGTCCATCGGCAATGGGGCGGAGCCAGCGGTCCTTCTGCTGGGGGGTGCCCAGGGCCTGCAACACCATCATGTTGCCGTCGTCGGGTGCTGCGGAATTGAAGACCACCGGCCCGAAGATGGACCGGTTCATCTCCTCGTAGCAGACGGCCATGCCGATGCGCGAAAGACCTTGGCCGCCGTTCTCGGGCGACAATTGCAGGCACCACAGCCCTTCGGAGCGGGCCTGGGCACGAAGGTCTGCCAACAAGGGCAGGGCGATGTTCTCATGGTCGTCGTAGCTGGCGGGATCAGATTCAAGCGGCACCAGCCGTTCCGCCACAAAGGCGGCGATGCGGCGCCGATAATCTTCGATCTGCGGCGAAATGGTGAAGTCCATGAAAGTCCCTTACAGGCTTGAGCAGAGATGTCCGCCATCGACGACGATGGAAGATCCGGTCATGTAGGCAGCCTCGTCAGAGAGAAGCAGCCGCAAGGGCGCATCGAGATCCGAGAGCTGTCCCAGCCTGCGCTGTGGAATACGGCGGATCAATGCCTGCCCGGCCTCGCCGGCAAAGAAGTCGCGGTTCAGCGGCGTCTCGACATAGCCGGGGCAGAGTGCGTTGACACGGATGCCGTAGCGGGCCCATTCCAGGGCCAGCGCCTGGGTCAATTGCACGACCGCCGCCTTGGACGTCGTATAGGCGGCCACGTTTCCTGCCACCCGAAAGCCAAGGATCGAGGCGACGTTCACAATCGACCCGCCCCCGCTTTCGCGCATCCTGCGGGCCGCAGCTTGGGCCACGTGGAAGACGCCCTTGACGTTGGTATCGAGAACCGTGCCGAAATCAGCCGGGTCGGCATCGATGGCAGGGCCGGTGGCGGTCACGCCCGCATTGTTGACCAACCCGTCAATCCGGCCTTCTATCTGCGCGAAAGCCTGGGCAACAGAGGCAGGGTCCGACACGTCCATCGCGACGGCTTCGCCCAAGCCACCCGTGCTGCGGATGGCTTCAACCAGGGCTGCCGTCTTGTCGCGACGGCGCGCGGCAAGGATCACCCGCGCGCCGTGCCCCGCCAGAGCCTGTGCAAAATGGGCACCCAACCCGCTTGAGGCGCCCGTCACCAGGATGGTCTTGCCCGCCACGCCGGTCATTCTTCCTGCCCTCCGGTCAGCCACGCCCGTTCCGCTGTGTCCCAGGTTTCAAGCGCCTGATAGTCGGGCACCCAGGCCAGACCGGACTTGCTGTCCGAGGACGCGATCTCAGGAGTGGTCACCGCGTCGATCAGAGCGGGCGCGCCGTTGCGGACGACTGATAGCGCCGCGTCCAGGGCGGGGCCGATCTCCTCATGTGTCGTGACCCGCCAGGCCTGCATGCCGAAGGCCCGGGCCATCGCCGCATGATCAGCGTCTTGCAGACGGGTGCCGACGACACGGCCGAAGCTTTCGGTCTGGTCACGCACCTCGATCGCCCAGGATGCGTTGTTGCTGACGACGATCAGGGCCGCGGCCCGGTGGCGGACAGCGGTGTCGATCTCCATCGCGGTAAAGCCGAAGGACCCGTCGCCGGTCACAGCCACGACCTGACGGCCCGGCGCGGCCTTGGCGGCGCCGACGGCGAACGGGGTGGCGATGCCGATGCAGCCCAGCGGACCGGGATCCAGGTAGGTCGTTCCTTCAAGCGCGACCCGCGCAAAACTGAGGATGTCGCCCCCGTCCGCGATCACGATGGCGTCGGGGTCGAGCCGTTGACGGATTTCGGCCAGAAGGCGGTTGGGATTGATCCGGCCGTCCGATCCCGGCGCCGCATCCTGCATCTTCGCGGTCATCGCCCCGGCCCGCGACCGGTGGCCCTGTGACATGTTGGCCAGCCACTGACGGGGACCCAAGGTGCGGCTCGACAGCCGCTCGCTCAGCGCATCCAAGATTGCAGGGATGTCGCCGGCCAAGGCCATACTGCCCAAACGATTGTCCGACAGTTCGGCAGGCTGGTCCGATATACGCAGGAAGGCGGCCTTGCCGAAAACCGCGGGCGATCCGTAGGCCAGCTGGAAATCCAGCTTGCGGCCCAGCGTGACCACCAGGTCGGCCTGCTTCATCGCCTGCCCCCGCATGGCCGTAACATGGGCGGGATGACCTGGCGGTACGATCCCCTTGGATTCCCCAGTATCAAGGTAGGCCGCGCCCGATGCGGTCAGGAAGCGCGCCAATTCCGCGCCCGCGCCATTCGCCCCTCGTCCCGACACGACCAGTACCCGGGCTGCCCCGGCAATCATGTCGGCAGCGGCATCCAGGTCTTGGGGCACGGGCATTGCGCGGGGGCGGGGCCTGCCAAACACGTGTTCGCCCGTGCGCAACACTACGGGTACAATCTCGCGTTGCAGGTCCACCGGCAGGTCGATGTAGCTGGGCCCGGCCTCTCCGGCATGACCCAGGGCGGCGGCAATGGCGGCGTCCAGTTCGCGGGGAACGGCAGTGACATGTCGAATGGTGCGCGCATATCGGGTTAGCGGACGCAGCAGGTCGACATGCACCATGTCCTGCAACGCGCCCCGGTTCTCCTGCGGTCGCGGCGGCAGGCCCGAGATGACCAGCACGGGGATGCGGGACACATGCGCATTGGCGATCCCGGTCATCGCATTAGTCACTCCCGGTCCTGCCGTGACCATCGCCACCCCCAGCGTTCCGGTCACCGCGGCCGAGGCATGGGCCATCATCACGGCGCCTCGTTCGTCGCGCACATCAACGATCTCGATCCCTTCGGCATCAAGGGCCATCCACATCGGCATGATGTGCCCGCCGCAGAGCGCAAAGACCCGCTGGACGCCGCGCGCCTTGAGCATCCGTGCGACCATTGCCGCGACCGTGACATCCGTCATTCCCAGTTCCCCCAATTCGCGGTCAGCCCTTGTCAGGCGGCTGCCGTATGCCCCGTCATTTGATCCCGCAGCAGACGATGCTGCACCTTGCCGGTCGCAGTGCGGGGGATCTGGTGTTCGGCCACGAAGGTGATGCCGCGCGGCAGCTTGAAGCGGGCCAACCGGCTTTCGCACCAGCCGATCAATTCACCCTCGGAAATGCTTGCGCCGTCATGCAGCACGACCACCGCATGGACGCGTTCGCCCCACTTCTCGTCGGGCAGGCCAATCACCGCCACATCGCGCACGGCGGGGCAGGAGCCAAGCGCCGCCTCGACCTCGGAGGGATAGATGTTCTCGCCGCCCGAAATGATCATGTTCTTCTTGCGATCAATCAGGCGGATGAATCCCTGGTCATCGCGCAGGGCCATATCACCCACGCTGCACCAGTCGCCGCGGAACGCCTCGGCCGTCTTCTGTGGCTGGTTCCAGTAGCCGTCGAAGGTATAGGGCGTGCAGGAATAAAGCTCTCCTGGGGTGCCGTCCGGCACTTCGTTTCCGTCGTCGTCCAGCAGGCGGATCGGGGACGAGCCGACGCATTCGCGGCCGACGGTGCCCAGGTTGGTGAACTGCTCGTCCGGGTGCAGCATCGTGACCCATCCGGCCTCGGACGACCCGTAAAGCTCGAACAGGCCCGAGTTCGGGAACATCTCCATGACCGCATGCTTGGTCTCGGCGCGGGCGGGGGCCGAAGAGATCATCATCTTCCGCATCGCACCCAGGTCACGGTTTCGGGCTGATTTCTGCGCGGCCAGCATCATGATGTAATGGGTCGGCACCAGCGAGGTGAAGGTCGCGCCGCTCTTCTCCATCACCGACAGGGCGTGTTCGGGATCGAAGCTGGGGCGAGAATAAATTGTGTTCACGCCGCCGCAATGCGCGAAGGAACAGAAGAAATTCAGCGAATTCGCATGACACATCGGCATGACCAAAAGCGCATCGTCATTGCGCCCGATCGACAGCTCGACCTGCGTGACCAGCGAGATCAGCGTCATCCCGCGATGACTGCGGATCACGCCCTTGGGCTTGCCCGTTGTCCCGGACGTATACATCAGTGCCCATGGGTCGGTATCGGCGACCGCCATGTCGGGCGCACGGTCTGATGCAGCGCCGATCAACGCCTCATAGGATTTCCAGCCCAGCGGGGTCGTGTCCGAACCGAAGTGGATGAAGCGACTGGCGCGAAGGGCCAGGGCGTCGCGGACCTCCTCGATCAGACCGTGCAGCGCGTCTTCGGCGATGACGCAAGCAGCAGCCGCATCCTCAATGATGAAGCGCATCTCGATGGGGGCAAGGCGGAAGTTGATCGGCACCGCGATCAGCCCGGCCTTGGCGCAAGCAGCATAGATCTCGGCCCATTCCAGACGGTTGTAGGCCAGGATCGCGACCCGGTCACCCTTGGCCAGACCCAGGCCGGTCAGCGCGTTTGCCAGCCTGCAGGCGCGGGCATTCCACTGCCCGAAGGTCAGGGACCGTTCAAGGTCGCGGGCGCCCAGCCGGTCGGGGGCCATGCGGGCCTGCGCGTCCAGCAATCCTCCAAGGCTCAGCAAGTGCCTCATGTGTCCTCCTTGGCCCAAGGGCCTTATGGTCAGCGGTCGCGGGCGTAGTGCGGACCGGCGGTCAGTCGGCGCCGGCCATCAGGCCGCACTGTCCTGCCGCTGCGGTCGGGGGGTTCAGACGGGCCAGCAACTCGGCCCGTTCAGTCATTGCCTGGGGTGTGGTGTCCTTTGTTGCCGACAAGTTCACCCGCACCCCATAGAGCGGCTGGCGCAACTGGCCGTCCGCGTGATCGAAGACGGCCCCGTCCTTGCCGAGAATGGGCGCGGTCGATCCATCCATCAGCCACGACGCAATGTCCTCGCCCGAAGTGCTGCCAGTGGCGTCGGCCGCGCGGGAGACCATCGTCATTGAAGCTTGGGCTGCCCAGGCGGATGCGTCCATGGGCACCCGCCACTTGGCCAGGAAGTCGGCATTGGCAGCGGCTGCATCGGGACCGTCCAGCCGTGCCTCCCACAAGGCAACCCGCGGCGCGCCACCGACAGAGGGAGCCAGCTGGCGGGTCCGGTTGTAGAAGTCGCGGGTCTGGGTGCCCGCCCAGGGAAAGCCGGTAATCGGGACATCGATCCCAAGGCTGTCGGCGGTCGCCAGCAGGTTCTGCTGGACCAGCCAGTCGGCCAGCATCAGCGTGGCATCGGCGTTGCTGTCCCGGACATCGGACAGCGCCGCGCGGAACCGAGTAGAATCCCCGCCAATCCCGCTGGTGGCCACCACCGAAGCCCCTGCCGCGCGCAACGCGTCCTGCACCTGCGCCAAGACTTCTTCGTTCTCCGGATCGTCCTGGTGGATCAGGTGCCAGTGAGTCCGGTCCTGCTGCCGATACAGATCTGCGAGCGCTGCGGCATAGGTGCCTGCAGATGCTTCCAGATGAAGGACCGAACTGCCACACAAAGCTGTGCGCAACGCGGCAGATGGTGCCGCGATGTTGATGAACAGAACGCCCGCCTCGCGCGCGATTGCTCCGATGGCCTGTGCCTGATCGGTTGAGAAGCCGCCGATCAGGACGCCCACGCGATCCCGTTCCACAAGCCGTTCAGCGGCCCGGCGGGTCGACGCCGCCTCGGGCGCGTTGGCCAGCAGCAGGCGATGCGGCTGCGTGCCCTGGGGCGTAGCACGTTCGATGGCATCAACCGCGATGACAAGTCCCTTGCGCGCGGATTCAGCCGGGCCGGACAGATTGAGGCCCGCCTGCGGCAGGCCCCTACCTGCCATTGGAAGGATCGCCCCAATCCGCAAGGACGGCTGGGCCGCACGCAAGATGGACGGTGCCGCAAGCCCCGTCGCCAAGGCCGTCAGGATCAGGTGCCGCCGGTTCAGGGTCGTGATCGCCATCAGCCCTGTCCCCCGCCCTGGAAGTTGCGCCGCACCACAGGCCGCATCGGAATTCCCGCCTGGGTCAGGATCGTCTGGATCTCGTCCCAGCGACGGTCGAGCGCGCGGTTAATGTCGTCGCGCAGCGCCAGATCCCCCGGCCGCATGGCGACCGTGAACATGGACACCATCGGCAGGACCGGGAGATCAATCTCGGGCGTGACAAGGGTGATGCTGAGATCCGGGTTCGATGCGACCAGGCCCGCCGCGGTTGGCCCCCACATGACGGCCACGTCGATCTTGCCCTGCGCCATGGCCTCGATCATCGCGCGGGTGCCGTCGCTGTCCAGCCTGGCTTCGGGGAAGTAGTGCAGGTTGTCCACCAGCCCGCGCTTGCTCAGCGCCATGGCAGGCGGGATCGGGTGTTGCGGGTCACCCGCGATGCCGACCTGCAGGGACCGAAGAGCAGGATCATCAAGCGAAGCGGGCATCGCCGCGCCACCCTGCCGGGTCAGGAAGACAAAGCCCGTGGCGTAATAGACCTGAGAGGTCTGGAAACCCTCTTGCTTGTCAGGCATGCTCAGCACGATGTCGCAGCCCCCGGCGTGCATTACCCGGCGTAAGGTCCGGGCACGGCGGTCGGCCAGCGGCACGACCAGCAGGTCCGCGCCCATCTCGTCGGCCAGGATCGCCGCCACGCGATCGTCGATCCCGGTGCCGTCAGGTCGTGTATAAGGGGCGGCATTCGGCGCCTGGCAAACCGACAGAGTCCAGGCCTGTGCCGTTCCCGGAAGAGGCAGGGCCAACAGGCCCGCCAGTCCCAGCATCGCCCAATGTCCGGATAAAGCCATCATCGCCCCCCAATCACTTACGGCAGGGCGAAGACATAGACCGTGCCGCCTTGCGGCACCTCGGTCTTGGTGCCCCAGGCCTGGTCGATGAAACCCTGGAAGCGTTCGGCGTCCACGCCCCAGCCGGTCGTGACCGCGACATATTGCTTGCCGTCGATTTCGTAGCTGGAGGGGGGCGCAACAACGCCGCCGTCAAGCTTCTTGGACCAGAGCTCGGCTCCTGTTTCTGCATCAAGGGCCCGGAACATTGAGTCATTGGTTCCGCCAAGGAAGACCACGCCACCCGCTGTGGACAGGATCGGACCCCAGTTTGGCGACTTGAAGTTCACCTGCCACTTCTTTTCCAGGGTCTTAATGTCCCAGGCCTGCACCGCGCCGATATGGTCTTTCGCGGCCTCGGTGGGGGTCATTTCCAGACCCGACCCCAGATACAGCACGCCCGGCTCGTATTCGACGGGTGCGCCCTCCATGGCGCCGCAGTGGTTCTCGTTGACCGAGATGAACAGCGTGCCGGTCGCAGGATCATAGGAGTCCGCAGGCCAGTCGCGCCCACCCCAGGCCGAGGGACAGAATTCGACGCGCTTGCCCAGTTCGGGCAGGTTTTCCTGGTTGTATTCCGGCCGCCCCGTTTCCGGGTCAAGGCCTGTAAAGGCGTTCTGGTAGACGTAGGGCTTGCCCTCGATGAAGGACAGCTTTCCGCCCGCCCTGTCCAGCTTGTAGATATAGCCGTTGCGGGCAAAGCGGACGGCCAGCTTCTGCATGTCGCCGTTTTCGCCCTGAAGGTCGATCAGCGTCGGCGGCACGACTTCGTCCCAGTCCCAGGTGTCGTTCCAGTGGTACTGAAAATGCGTGGCGATCTCGCCTGTCTCGGGGTTCAGCCCGATAGTGGAGGCGGTATAAAGGTTGTCCCCCTTGCGAAGCGCGCCTACCCAAGGCGCGGCGTTGCCCACCCCCCAATAGGCCAGGTTGGCCTCGGGGTCGTAGTTGCCAGTGATCCAGACCGGGCCGCCGCCGTTCTGCCAGGTATCGCCTGGCCAGGATTCACTGCCAGGCTGACCGGGCTCCGGGATCGTGAAGGTCTTCCACAAGGGATTGCCGGTTTCGGCATCGAAGGCCTGCACGAAACCACGGATACCGAATTCGCCGCCGGACACGCCGGCCATCACCTTGCCATCCACGACCAGCGGCGCCAGGGTAGAATAATAGCCCTCCAACCAGTCTGCCATGGTCTGGCCCCAGACCTTTTCGCCTGTCTTGGCGTCAAGGCCCACGACCATCGCGTCCTGGGTGGTCACGAAGACCTTGTCACCCCACAACGCGACGCCCCTGTTGGCGGGGTGCACCGGCACCAAATCCTCGGGCAGGGGATGCTGATAGCGCCAGAATTCCTCACCGGTCTTGGCATCCATCGCGATGACCTGGTTGTCGGGCGTCGTCATGAACATGACGCCGTTGTTGACAACCGCCGCCGCCTGATGCGCTCCTCGGGCCGGAAGCGCGGTGAATTCGGGCGCCGGACGATAGGGGCCGGTGGGATGGCTCCAGACCTCGGTCAGTTGGGCGACGTTGTCCTTGGTGATCTGCGTTAGCGGGCTGTGACCCTGCCCATCGTAGGTGCGACGGGTTTGCAGCCAGTTGCCGTCCTCGGGTTGGGTCAGCCGCTCGGCCGTGACGGCAGTGTAGTCGGAGATTTCGGCCAAGGCCGGACCGGCCAGGACCAGAGCCACCAGTGAGACAGATCGAAGCAGTCCGCGCATTGAAGTTCCTCCTCCCATCGTTGATTGGCGCGTGCCAGTGGTGGCCTTAGCGCATGTCCTTGACGTCCTCGGGGGTAACGACCCCGTAGGCGTTACCCCAACTGTTGCGTGCAAAGGTGCCGATCAGGGCGATCTGTTCATCCGACAGATGCTCGCCCAGGGCCGGCATATAGCCACGGCCGTTGATGATCATCGACGTCAGGAAATAGGCGTCGGCGATGTTCTCATTGCCCTTGAGCGGCACGCCCGCCGTGCCGCGCATTCCGTGACAGCGCCGGCAGTTCTTGTAGAACAGTTCCTCGCCCTGCGACATCATCTCGGCCGTGACACCCTCGGGCAGATCTGCGGGGGGCGCACTATCTGCAGCAGCCTTTACTGAGGATGTAACTGGGACGGAACCTCCGCTCGGCACCGTCGTATCGGCCCGCCCGCTGACAGACCAGATTGCAGTAACCCCGATCACCGCCGCTATCATTGAAGCGCATTTTTTCATCAGAGGAGTGCCTCCCTTCCTTGATGAATTCTGAATTCAGAGTGCGGCAGCGGAGTTCTCGTGTCAACTGATTCGCAGCTTTTGGCCAAGAATGAGGTTAGAATTCCCGCTCGGACAAAGCCTGAAGCAGCGCGCCTTGCGCCCCCAGCACATGTTCTGCTGCTATCCGCTCTGATGCCGCCGGATCACCGCCCAACAGTGCATCAAGGATCTCACGGTGTTGGCGCCAGACGATTTCGCCCCGTGCGGCATGCAGCAGGACGGCCACCATTACCCGGCGCAGATAGTTCCAGTGCGCTTCGGCAGTGGTGGCGATAAAGGGGTTTCCCGACATCTCATAGATGAAGGAATGGAAGCGCACGTCTTGGCTGACGGCGTCGGGGGCGTTCGAGCGGTTGCGGGCCTCGTCCCCTTCAGCCAGGATTTCCTTGCCGCGTCGGGCTAGTTCGGCAGCCCAGGACGGCGAGGCCGCCGCCCGTTCAGTCACCAGACGGGCAGCCAGTTGATCCAGCACGATGCGGATCTGATAGTGGTGGATCACGTCTTCCGCATTCAGCGGCGCGACATAAAGGCCGCGTGCCCCCAGTTCTACAACCAGGCGTTCGTTCTTCAAAAGCAGCAGTGCTTGCTGCACCGGCTGACGTGAAACGCCAAGCTGGGTTGCAAGATCCTCTTGTACCAAATGCGAACCCGGCACCAGCCTGCCGTCGCAGATGCTGTCGCGAATGGCGTTGTAGACCTGTTCAGCGCGGCTGGGGGCTGTGGCAATGGGCTGCATTCTGAAAAGTCCTTTTCTCAAGATCAACGGCCGAGAGTTTCCCCCCGGCCGCAGATATCTGCATGCTGCAGCAGTCGGCGTAAAGCAGGCCGGGATCTAGTTCTGAACGTAGCAGATATGGGTTTCTGTGTATTCATAAAGCCCATGCTTGCCGTCCGCGCCCCCGATGCCCGACTTGCCCCGACCCGCATGGAAGCCCTGCATCGCCTCGAAGTTCTCGCGGTTGACGTAGGTCTCGCCGAAACGCAGTTCATTGCAGGCCCGCATCATCGAGCCGACATTGGTGGTATAGATCGAGGACGTCAGGCCATAGGTCGTGTCGTTGGCGTGATTGATCGCCTGATCCAGGCCGTCCACCTCAACCAGCGGCAGGACCGGACCAAAGGTCTCGCGGCTGATGATGTCCATGTCTTGGCGACAGTTGACCAGCACGGTCGGCTTGTAATGGCTGCCCGATCCCAGATCGGCGACACCCCCGCCCAAGACGGCCTCTGCCCCGGCATCCAGGGCCGAACGCACCAGCGTGTCGATCTTGTCCACGCCAGCGCGGTTGATGATCGGGCCCATGTCGATTTCATCATTGCCCAGCGGGTCACCATAGCGGACTGCGTCCATTTCGCGGATCAGCTTGTCGGTAAATTCGGCCGAAACCTTGCGGTCGACATAAACCCGTTCCGCCGCGTTGCAGACCTGACCCGTGTTCAGCGTGCGTGATTGGGTGATCGCACGGGCAGCCAGATCCAGATCCGCATCCGCAGTGACGATGGCAGGAGCCTTGCCGCCCAGTTCCAGGTTCACCTTGCAGATGTTCTTGGCCGCATCCACCATGATCTTCGACCCGGTCTCTACGCTGCCGGTGAAGCTGACCATCCGAACATCGGGATGCTGGGTCAGCGCCCGGCCTGTGGTCGCGCCGCGCCCGTAAACGATGTTGAAGACCCCCTGGGGCAGGTCGGTCTCGGTCACCAGACGAGCAAAGAGGGCGGCGTTGTTGGGGGTTTCCTCGCTGGGCTTGATAACGATGGCGTTGCCGGTGATCAGGGCGGGCGCCATCTTGCGGGCGATCAGGAAGAAGGGGAAGTTCCACGGCAGGATACCGGCCACGACGCCGACAGGCTGGCGGAACAGGAAGATGTTCTCACCCGGACGATCCGATTGCAGGATCTCGCCTTCGATACGGCGGGCCCATTCGGCCATGTAGTCGATGTAATCGGCCGTAAAGGCCGCCTCCACTCGTGCCAGGGGCAGAACCTTGCCCTGTTCTTCCGAGATGACCCGCGCAATCTCCTCGGCATTGGCGCGGATCTTGGCCGAGATTTCCCGCAGGAACCCGGCACGCTGGATGGCCGGAAGACGCTCCCAATCCTTCTGCGCGCGGGCCGCGGCCTCTACCGCCATGCCAACGCCATCGGCTGTGGTGTCAGGCACCTGCGAGATGCGGGTGTCACGTGCCGGATTGAACACGTCTATCAAGTCGCCGCCGCTGCTTTCGACAAAGCGGCCATTCACGAAATTCTGGTGAACCGTCATGGAATGCTCCTCCCCTAGACCGCCAGCTCTCTCCGCAAGGCGGCGAATCGTCTCCCGGATGGAGTAAGATTAGCCGTTATGAATTCTGAATTCAATATCTTTGCGGAGGCGGTGAAATCGGGTAGATGTGTTGCACAACGCCATTCCATCTCCTCCGGACTCAAGGTGGTGGCGAAGACTGCTTCGGCGGATGGAAGAGGGAGATCGATGCGCGACTACGAGATGGTGGTAACGACGCCGGGTGGCCCCGACCGGTTCGAGCAGCGAGAAATCGAGCCGCCAGTGCCCGGCCCTGGTGAGGTTCTTGTGCGTCAAGCTGCGGTCGGGCTCAACTTCCTCGATGTTTATCACCGCAGCGGCCTCTACCCTTGGACGGTTGAACGAGATCTCGTCCCCGGTTCCGAAGCGGCTGGCCGAGTGGTTGCCGTGGGTAAAGGCGTTGAGGCTGTCAAAATGGGCGACCGAGTCGCCTACACCCATCCCCTTGGCGCCTATGCAACCGCACGGGTTATCGCTGCGGACCGCCTGGTGCCCATTCCTGAGGGGATCAGCGATGAAGACGCGGCCTGCCTGATGCTGAAGGGATTAACAGCTCAGTATCTGATTCACTCTACCTTCCGGGTCGAGGAAGGCATGACTGTTCTCGTGCATGCCGCCTCTGGAGGGGTGGGACTCATCCTTGGCCAATGGCTCGTGGCCAAGGGCGTGACGGCGATCGGTACGGTGGGCGGGGCAGAGAAGATGGAACTGGCCCGCGCACATGGCTATACCCATGTGATCGACTACCAGGCCGAGGATTTTGTTGCCCGCGTACGGGAGATCACGGGTGGTCAGGGGGTACCCGCGGTCTATGACAGCGTCGGACGCGACACGTGGCGCGGTTCACTTGATTGTCTTCGGACACACGGGGCATTCGTGAACTTCGGCCAGTCCTCCGGCCTGATCGAGGGCTTCACCTTGGCCGACTTGGCCAAGGGTTCGTTCACCGCATGCCGGCCAGTCCTGTTCCATTACATCACGGATCCCGCCGAACTGCGCAGGCGTGCTGCAGACCTATTCGCCTGTGTACTAGCTGGTCGCCTCAAGGCTGGGATCCACCAGCGATATCCACTTACCGAGGTGGCGGAAGCGCACCGCCGGATTGAGGCGCGCCGCACGACGGGAGCCACCGTATTGACGATTGACCAAGCGCCCTGACGACGGACCATGGCATGACCGCAACGCAGCGGCTTGGGAGGTCGTTGATCTTTAGAGCCTCGGCAGCCTCCACCAGCTCCGCCGTCAACGTCACAGAAGGTTACTGCAGATCATGCCTGTCCAACCAAGGCGCTTCGAACTCAGTATCTCCCGAGACGCAATAGACGACCTGCGGCTCCGCCTGGCCCACCCCCGTTTCCCCGATGAAGCACCGAGTTCGGGATGGAGCCATGGCGCCGACTTGACCACATGCGCGAACTGGCTGCCTATTGGCGCGATCATTTCGACTGGCGTGCTGCAGAGGCGCAGCTGAACGCGTTTCCCCAATACAAGGTGGATCTCGCAGGCATCGGGCTGCATTTCCTTCACGTCCTGGGGCAGGGGCCGAATCCACATCCGCTCCTTCTTTCCCAAGCGTGGCCCGGATCGATCTTTGAGTTTCTCGACCTTATCCCTCGGCTGACTGATCCCGGCCGCTTCGGGGGAGATATGCTTTTTGAGGAAGTGCGGCGGAGCCGATGCGAAGACCATATATGAACCAATGGAGGTGCTAGCGTTCAGTGAACTATTCCCGCTCCTCACGAGCGAGCGTCATGTCCTTTGACCAAGGCCTGTACCGAGGATCAAAATTCTTGCTGGGCCTATTCCATAATACCCGTTAGAATCTGGCAGTGCTAAATAGTGGGTAATTGGAGAGGTCTACTCGATCACTCGTCAGCGCATGGTGCCGTCCGGGTTAACCTCGACCCATTCCCCCCGTTCGGCCGAGACGTAGATGGCTTCCAGCAGACGCATGTCGCGCAGGCCCATCTCGGCAGGGGTCAGGATCTCGTCGCCGTCACGGACCCCCTTGCTGAAATGGTCGATCTCACCCACGAACTGCTGCTCGCTTGCCTTGGAGGGCGTCGGCATCTCCTGGCCGTCTGCATTGCTCAGCGTAAACTTGTTGCCGGAATAGGCGGTCGCGGGGTCCAGCACCGCGACCCCCCGAGAGCCCCAGAGGTCGATCCGCTTCTTGTCGGCCACATAGCCCGATGAGATGCTGGCACGGCGCCCGGACGGAAAGACCAGTTGCACCTGTCCAATGGCCTCGATCTCGCCGAAGCGGCCGTCCTCGGTACGGGGCGAGAAGGTGGTCGCGACCAGCCGCTCGGGCACCTCGTCCAGAAGCCAGATCAGGCCGTTCAGCGAATAGATCCCGATGTCCATCAACGACCCGCCGCCCGCGAGGTCCCGCACCATTCGCCACTGGTCGCGCTCGACCGAGGGGTCCAGCGGGCGGTGGTGATCAGACGTCGCGTACCAGACGTCCCCCAACTCGCCCTTCCGCACCATCTCTTTCAGCGCGACGTTGTTCGGCTCGAAATGGGCGCGGTAGGCGATCATAATCTTGCGGTCGGCGGCCTTTGCCGCGTCCATCATCCGTTGAGCCGCGGCCGAGTTATGCGCGAATGGTTTTTCGCAGAAGACATGCTTGCCGGCCTCAAGCGCGGCGATCACGTTCTCTTCGTGAATGGCGTTAGGGGTGATGACATAGACGATATGGACAGCATCGTTGTCGGCCAGTGCCTGCATTCTGTAATCGTAAACCGACCCCTCTGGCACCCCCCAGGCCGATGCTACACCCAAAGCCTTGTCGCGGTTGCCTGAGATCAGTCCTGTCAGCTTCGCCTCACTCGCGCGAGCAATGGCAGGAATGGCATAGTTTTGCGCGAAATGGCCCAACCCGCAGACGGCCCAGCCCAAGCGTTGCTCCGGCGGGGTAGGGCGGAGTGTTCCATTCAGTTCTGGCTCAGGCCGACCAGCGGCCCGGCGTTCCAGCGGATCAGCGGGCGGGGTCTGTCCCGTGCCGATGTCGCGTCCGGCAGTCTGGGCGAGAGCCTCGAAGCTTCCTAGGCCCAGTCCCATGCCCGCACCTAAGCCAAGCGCGGACGTCCGCATGAAGCCGCGGCGCGAATAATCGGGCAGTTCTTTCATCGGGACATCTGCTTCTGGTTTGAGATCAAACGTGCAACCTGCCGTGCCGCCGATTGTTCCGGCTTGCTCATGCCCCTTCTACCTGATGCTGGCCCCCACTCATGGACGCTGTGTGAGTTGCGGCCACAACATGCGCGTGGGAGGAGGACGAGCATCGTGTCATGCGCTCGCCCACGCCGCCCAAGCTGGTCATTTCTGCAACCCCCAGGTGGCTCATTACCATCGCGAATGCCTTCCTGGAAGTTGCTGAACCTGGGCAAGCTTACAGCGGCACCTCGCCACAATTTCTAGTTCCGATCAAAGGTGCCGACAATCTCACCGCCTGCGAGAACATGTCCTTCCATTGTCTTGAGGACCGTAGCACGGTCGGCGGCAGGGGGGAGGTCCAAGGATGGAATATCCAGAGCAAACACCTGGAAATGATAGCGATGAGCACCATCCTCGACCGGCGGTTTGGGCCCGGTGTAGCCAGTCGAGCCCATCGAGTTCCTGCCCTGCTTGACGCCCTCGGGGTCGGGCAAAGATAGTTCGGTCGGAAAGCCTTCGCGCAGCGCAGTGACTTCAGCGGGGATATCATAAGCCAACCAATGCACGAATGGCTTGGGCTCTCGTGCATCCGGATCTTCAGAAATAACCACAAAGGATTGCGTGCCCTCCGGTACCCCTTCCCATGAGAGTGCCGGAGAGGCGTTTTCGCCATCGGCTGTATATTCAAGGTCAATCGCTGCATGTGCTGAGAACGGACCTTTAACCGTAAGAGCCGCTTCGGGTTTCAGCGTTTCGATTGCAGGGGAGGACGCGGGCGGCGGTGACAAGACGTTCGGGACAGGGCCTGCCTGCTGCCCGTTTGGAGGAGCATCACCGGATGCAATCCGATAGATGACCCCTTCACTGTCATCGGAGACAAAGATTGCGCCATCGTTTCCAACAGCAACGCCGACCGGTCGGCCCGCATAGGTCCAGGCACCATCATCGTCGGCGAGAAAGCCGGTCATGACAGGCTCGATCCCGACAGGCTGACCTTGTTCGAAATCGATCCGGACCAGTTCATAGCCAGAGGGAGGGCGGCGGTTCCAGGAGCCCCGCATGGCCACCAGAGCATCGCCGGTCCATTCCGGAAACATAGAGCCTTTGTAAAAGATCATCTGCATCGGAGCGGCATGGGCCGTATGGCCCAACGCTGGTTCTTCGGATATTGAAGCCCATGTTTCCAGACTGGTGCCCGGCGGCGGGTTATCCTGTGGGTTGAACTCGTCCATGCCATAGACATACGGCCATCCGTACTGCTTGCCTTGCTGGATGTGGTTCAGTTCTTCGATCTGCGCATCATTGCCCAGCCAGTCGATGCCATGATCCATGCCCCAGAGCTGGCCAGTCTCAGGCTGCCAATCGAAGCCGATGGTGTTGCGCAGACCACTGGCAAAGATTGTGCGGCTGCTCCCATCGAGTTCGGCCCGGAGCATGGTGGCGCTCTCCGGGTTGGTCTCGGAACAAGCATTGCAGGTACTCCCCACGGAGACATACAGTTTGTCATCAGGTCCGACCAACAATGTGCGGTTCGGATGCTGTCCGCCATCGGGCAGATCATTGATGATCCGCTGCAGGGCGCCAAAACTGCCGTCCTCCGCCACGTCGGCCCTGTAGACGTCGTTTACTGTCGCCAGGTAGACTTGGTCTCCATGGAAAGCGATGCCGTGCATGCCGGGCCGACTGGCCACCGTCACAGGCTCATCGGCCATGCCATCTCCATCGTCATCACGGAGCACGACCACATCGCCTACGCTACGTCGTGTTGCGTAAAGCGTGCCGTCCTCTGACACTGCCAGCATGCGGGGGTTGACCAGATCCTTGGCAAAGACACTCGCGGTCACCCCTTCGGGCAGTTGAAATCTGTCCAGCAACGCCGAATCGCTGTCGGGTCTTTTCGGTGACGGCTCCAGAATGGCCCCCGTAATGATCGTATCGGAATACTCTCCGACAGTACCTTGGGGTTGGGCAGACAGGGCAAAGGGTGCACTGATCGCTGCCGCCGAGATCATGAAGAGAGAATGGAAATGCAGCATGGTTGTTCCTGTCTGCAAGGCATCTCGGCTAACCAGTCTGATCGCCTCAAGTTCCCGCCATTTTCGCTAGGGACACTGATTAAAGCCTCTCTGAGCCTCATGTCGGCACGGTGTGACACGCCTTGCGTCAGCCGGACGGCAAAATGTCAGTCTGCTCAACGGTCTCGTCTTAACGGGTCCAGCAACTCGCCCGCCTCCCGGCGCCGAAGGCAGCGCAAGATCGGAAAGCGAAAGCTGTGTCGGAGCCGGTGAGTGCAGCGGCGGACAAGCATCCCGCAACTTAAGACGCAGCCAGTTCGGAACAGGCGAGCGACCGCAGCCTGGCGTCGGCTCTGGAAACAAAGACGCTTCAAAAGGCACCCGGTTTTACCAAACTCTCGCAAATGGTTGGGTGAGATCCCCAAGCCGGCCCCGGCAGGATTGCCCTTTTGCACCGCAAAGAAGCGTAACGGATATCGCTTCCTGCACGGGATGCCGCCGCAGCGGCCGCAAAGGCTTCCGGTCCAGGCAGCCGGGGAACAGTGCAGTTGGACCTCTGTCCGGCCTGCTCCGCTGGTGCCTTCCATGCAGCCAAGAACGTGACGGTTGACCAGAAATCACCGCATCTAAAGAACGATGCCGCTTTTGAGGCGTTACCGAAGCCGGAATATGAGAATTCAAGCGAGTGAGACGATGTCAGCCAAGGACTACACGACGCAAACTGGTAATGGCGGAGAACTTCACCAACAGGCCGGAGGCAGCGTGCCTCCGCTCACGACACAGGTTGGTGCCCCTCTTTCCGACGATCAAAACAGCCTGCGGATCGGACGACGCGGCCCTACCCTGATCGAGGACCAGGCTTTCCGCGAGAAGCTCTTTCACTTCGATCACGAACGCATTCCGGAACGGGTCGTCCATGCACGCGGCTATGGCGCCCATGGATATTTTGAAACCTATGAAAGCCTCAGCGACATTACGGCAGCCGACATCTTCCAGCGCGCGGGTGAGAAAACAGAGGTCTTCGTGCGCTTTTCGACCGTTGCGGGCAACAAGGGCTCAATGGACCTAGCGCGCGATGTGCGCGGCTTTGCGGTCAAGTTCTATACCAACGAGGGGAACTGGGATCTGGTCGGCAACAATATTCCGGTGTTCTTCATCCAGGACGCGATCAAGTTTCCCGACCTCGTCCATGCCGCCAAGCAGGAACCCGACAGCGACTTCCCTCAGGCCCAGACAGCGCATGACAACTTCTGGGACTTCATCTCGCTTATGCCAGAGTCCATGCACATGATCATGTGGATCATGTCGGACCGCGCCATCCCGCGGTCCTTTCGCTTCATGCAGGGCTTCGGGGTCCATTCCTTCCGCTTTGTGAATGCTCAGGGCGAGGCCCGCTTTGTCAAGTTCCACTGGAAGCCGAAGCAGGGGATGCAATCGGTGATCTGGGACGAGGCGCTTCGGATCAACGGCGCAGATCCCGACTTCCACCGACGCGACCTGTGGACCGCAATCCAGTCCGGTGACTACCCGGAATGGGAACTGGGTGTGCAGGTCTTCGATGACGCCTTCGCCGAGCAGTTCGAGTTCGACGTTCTGGATGCCACCAAGATCATTCCCGAAGAGATCCTCCCTGTCCGCCCGATCGGCCGGATGGTCCTGAACCGGATGCCGGACAACTTCTTCGCGGAAACCGAACAGGTGGCCTTTCAGACCGGAAACATCGTGCCGGGCATCGACTTCTCTGAAGACCCGCTGCTGCAGGGCCGCAACTTCAGCTATCTGGACACGCAGCTGAAGCGGCTCGGAAGCCCGAACTTCAACCACCTTCCCATCAATGCGCCGCGCTGCCCGTTCCACCACTTCCAGCAGGACGGGCACATGGCCATGCACAATCCGCGCGGCCGGGCGAACTATGAACCGAACAGCTGGGGCGGTGCGCAAGGCGGCCCGCGAGAGGTGGCGCAAGGCGGCATCCGGGCAGTGCCAGTGTCATACAGCGGAGAGAAGGCCCGTGTGCGTTCCGAAACTTTTGCGGATCACTATTCGCAAGCCCGGCAGTTCTATATCAGCCAGACCGCCATCGAGCAAAAGCATATGGCGGATGCCCTGACTTTCGAACTCTCCAAGGTCAAGACCAAGGCCATCCTGCTGCGGATGCTCTCGCATCTACTGAACATCCATGACGATCTGGCAGAGGCGGTGGCGCAAGGCCTGGGCATCAAGGAGATGCCTGCCCCCGCGACGCCCGCCGTCCCGCCGCGCACCGACCTGCCCGAGAGCCCGGCCCTGTCGATCCTGAATAACGGTCCCGACAGTTTCGCGGGCCGCAAGATTGGCATGCTGCTGACCGAAGGCGCAGACGCGGTTTCAGTCAAGGCTATCGTCGATGCTGCCAAGGCCGAGGGCGCGATGGTGCAGTTCATCGGTCCATTGGCCGGCAGCGTGACGCTGTCCGACGGCACCGAGCTGGAGCTTGACGAAATGCTCGAAGGCGCCCCCTCTGCTATCTTCGACGCGGTGGCGATCCTGCCCTCCGCGAACCAAGTGGAGATGCTGGCCGCTATGCCCGCCGCGCGCGACTTCGCCGCGACAACCTGGGCCCACTACAAGTTCGCCGCCTATAACGATGCGGCAAAAATGCTGTTCATGAAGGCGGGCCTGCCGGAGGATCTGGATGAAGGCTTCCTGCCCGCGTCAGATGCGGCAGGCTTCATCGCCGCTTGTCGCAACCTGCGTTTCTGGGAACGGCAGAATGCCGCCTGAACCAACGGTGGGCGCCACACGGCGCCCATTCCCTTATCAGCGCAGATATAGCCCTACTGCCGCGCCTGCCAGATAAAGCCAGGCAATCCCGAAAAGCCAGGGGAATGGATGGCAAGCAGCGTCTCTTCGTGGAGCCGTCGGCTCAGCGTCGGATCACGCGGCGGCTCGTCTTTTCCATGGTCGGTCGGCCCGTAATCCGCCAGATCGCCGCGCTGTTCCAGCAGGCCGTTCTGCCGGTCGTGCTACCGCTGGATCACCCCGTAAGATGTAGGAACGGACCGCAGCGCATCCAGCGACAGGACGAAGACCAAAAGTGCTGGGGGCAGCGAGACCAACAGCACGAAGATCCCCGGCTTGGTCCATCCCGCATTCATGGTTGAGGCACAGGCGATGACCAGAAAGGATTGAGATGACAAATAGGCGCCTAGCCTGCCCGACAGCATCTGGCTTTCGAACTGAATTTCGTTACGAAAGGCAGTCAGTCGCTTGATGTTCTCGTTGCGGATGTCGGTGTCTTGCATGGGATCCATCGCTGGATTGTCAGCCAAGATTGCCCAGGACGACCAACGCTTCCCAAGGCTCAAGCGTGATGGGACCGGTCGGCACCGAGTGACGTGGATGCGCCGTGCAGATCAGGCATGTGCCGTTGCTGGCAAGGCCGGGGGGCACCTCGGTTCGGGCGGGCTCGGACGAGATGTTGCACAAAACCGACAGCCGCTGGTTGTCCCACTCGCGGGTATAGGCCCAGATCTGTGGATGATCCTCCAGCCAGGAGACGAAGCGGCCTTGGACGATTACCTCATGCTGCTTGCGCAAGGCAACGAGGTGGCGGTAATGCGCGAGAACTGAGTTCGGGTCGTCGCGTTGTGCCGCGACGTTGATCTCCGCGCTGTTCGGGTTGACGGCAATCCACGGCTCGCCCGTCGTAAAGCCCGCGCCGGGTCCTGTGTCCCACTGCATCGGCGTGCGCGCGTTGTCCCGTGCGGTGATCCCGGCGCCTTCAAGGAACTGATGCTCGGGCAGACCCTGCATCAGCATCTCGCGGTGCATGTTGATCAGTTCGATGTCGCGATAATGGGTGATCTCAGTGAAGCCCGCATTGGTCATGCCGATCTCCTCGCCTTGGAACACGAAGGGCGTGCCGCGCATCAAGTGAATGGCCGTGGCCAGCGCCTTGGCCGACCGTTCCCGCCACTGGCCCGCATCGCCATAGCGCGAAACAGACCGCGGCAGGTCGTGGTTGTTCAGGAACAGTGAATTCCAGCCGTCCACCTCCAGCGCTTCCTGCCAGTCAGTCCACACCTTCTTGAAAGCCACCAAGTCCAGTGGATGCGGGCGCCACTTGCCGTGCACCCTGTCCCAGCCAGCGACGATGTGCTGGAACTGGAACACCATGTCGAGTTCGCCTCTGTCGCGCCCGCAGTAAAGCAGCGCTGTTTCCTTTGTGACATTCCAGCTTTCACCCACGGTAACGACATCGCGGCCTGCCAAGACTTCACGGTGCATCTCTTGCAAGAAGTCGTGCAGATATGGGCCTTCGGTGATCAGGTCGCGGTCGATGTCTTTGCCGATCAGGTCGATCACGTCCATGCGGAAGCCACGCACGCCCCGATCCAGCCACCAACGCATCATATCATAGACTGCCTGACGCAGCGCGGGGTTCTGCCAGTTCAGATCCGGCTGCTGCGGCGAGAACAGGTTGAAGACATAACGGCCGACCTCGGGATAGAAGGTCCAGACCGGGCCGCCGAAATAGGCCTTCCGGTCGTCAGGCGGGCCGCCGTCCGGCGCAGGATCGCGCCAGTAGTAGAAGTCGTGGAACGGCGAGGCGCGGTCCTGCTTGGCCTCCTGAAACCAGGGGTGCCGGTCGGAGCTGTGGTTTACCACCAGGTCCATGATGATGCCGATGTCGCGCCGATCAGCCTCGGCCACCAGCCGGTCGAAATCTGCAAGCGTGCCGTATTCCGGCGCGATGTCCTGGTAATCCGAGATGTCATAGCCGTTGTCGGCCATGGGCGAGCGGTAAACGGGCGAGAGCCAGATCAGCCCGATGCCTAGGTCCGCCAGATGATGCAACCGGTCGATGATGCCTGGGATATCGCCCACACCGTCGCCATTCGCATCGGCAAAGCTGCGCGGATAGATTTGATAGGCGGTGCGGTTCATCCACCATTCTGTGCGTCGTGTCATCCTGTCTCCTTCGGAACAAGCTTGCGTCCCTGACGTTCATCACGGTCTTTCAGGAGCGTCCCATGCTTAAGTCTGTCCTTCCCATGCCGATCGGTGCCTCGCTGACCGAGGAAGGAACCTTTTTCCGTGTCTGGGCCCCCGACCGGCGGCATGTGAAGGTCCTACTTGACGAACCCGTTGCCCTGGAACCCGAAGGCAACGGCTATTTCTCGGCCCTTGTTCCCGGCGTAATGGCCGGAACACGTTATGCCTTTCAGTTGGATGATGAGGACGGCCAATGGGCCGATCCCGCCTCGCGCTTCCAGCCCGAAGGGCCGGAGGGACCGTCCGAAGTCTCGGACCCGGCTTTTCCCTGGACGGATGCAGATTGGCCGGGCCTGTCGAGGCGCGGGCAGGTCGTCTATGAGATGCATGTCGGCACCTTCACGCCGGAAGGCACCTGGGCGGCTGCGGCCGAGCATCTGCCCCGGCTGGCGGATCTTGGCATCACCGTGATCGAGATGATGCCGGTGGCGGATTTCTTTGGCCGCTTCGGCTGGGGCTATGACGGCGTGAACCTGTTCGCGCCGACGCGGCTTTACGGGCGGCCCGACGACCTGCGCCGCTTCATTGACCGCGCCCATAGGCTTGGCATGGGCGTGATCCTTGACGTGGTCTACAACCACATCGGGCCGCGTGGAAACCCGCTGCCAGCCTTCACGCAGCGCTATTTCACCGATCGCTACGAATGCGAATGGGGCGAGGCGATCAACTTCGACGGCCCTGATGCCGCCCCGGTGCGCGAATACTTTATCCAGAACGCCGCCTACTGGATTCGCGAATTCCACTTCGACGGGCTGCGGTTGGATGCCACGCAAAGCATCTTCTGCGCCCGCACACCCCATGTCATTGCCGAGATCGTCCAGGCCGCGCGCGATGCTGCCCACCCACGCCAATGCCTTATCGTGGCCGAGAACGAACCGCAGGACGCGGCCCTGTTGGCCGATCCTGCAGAGGGCGGGCAGGGGATCGATGCAGTTTGGAACGATGACTTCCACCATTCTGCCATGGTCGCGGCCACGGGACGCAACCCGGCCTATTATTCCGATCATCGCGGCACCGCGCAGGAATTCATCTCGGCCGCCAAGCACGGCTGGCTTTACCAGGGCCAGAACTATGCCCACCAAGGAAAACGCCGAGGTGAGCCCGTACTCAACCAGCCACCCGAAGCCTTTGTCACCTATCTGCAGAACCATGATCAGGTGGCCAACACCGGCAGCGGACGGCGGATTGATCGGCGAACAAGCCCGGCGCGGCTTCGTGCCTTGACCAGCCTGATGCTGCTGATGCCCGGCACACCCATGCTGTTCCAAGGTCAGGAATTCGTGGCCTCGACGCCCTTCTTCTACTTCGCCGACATGGGAAAGGAATTGCGCGGCCCCATTGCCAATGGCCGGGCCGAGTTCCTGAAGCAGTTTCCCGCGCTGGCAACCGTGCAGATGCAAGACCGTCTGGCCCCGCCGGACGAGCCCGACACCTTCGTGAACAGCCGGCTGAACTGGGCCGAATGGGATAAGCACGTCGAGGCCGTGGCCCTTCATCGCGATCTTCTGGCCCTGCGCCGGACCGATCCGGTGCTTGCGGCGCAAGGTGCGCAGGGCTTGGACGGCGCTGTACTGGAGCAAGGGTCGTTCCTGCTCCGCTTCGGGCGGGGCCGCGAGGTGCGGCTGCTGCTGGTGAACCTCGGGCGTGACCTGCACAAGGCATCGCTTCCCGAACCGCTTCTTGCGCCGCCTGCTGGATGTCGCTGGCAGCTGGCTTGGTCGAGCGAGGACCCGTCGTATGGCGGCAGCGGCACGCCTGAACCCGAAATCGATGGCGCTTGGACCTTGCCCGCCGAAGCAGCCGTCCTGATGGCACCGATGGTCAAAGAGGAGCGACGGGCCTCAGGACTTCCGTAACCGAGCGGCATTCAAGGCCTCGTGCAGCCGCTTCGCCAACATGCGAAGCCAGCCCGGAGCGGAGTGCGCGTTGCCCTTTTTCATGCGTTCAGGCCTGCTGGAGAGACGCTTGGCACCTCTGGCTCGTATAACGATGTCGCCGCTGCCCTAGAGCAGCGGCGGAACCCTTGCGACTGGTGGAAGTTGGCCTCGGCATGACACAGGGCACATCATGGACGTATCGCTTGGGACGACTGTTTCTGCTCACCGTTGCCCTGTCCTGACGCAGATCGTCATCGCCATTCCTGTCAGAAACGAAGCCGAGCGACTTCCACAATTGTTGCGCGCCCTGGCAGCGGCGGCCTTGCAGGCCGCCTTGCCGGTAACTGTTGTGGTCCTGGCCAACAATTGCACCGACCACAGCGCCGACATTCTCCGTTCTTTCGCTCATCCCTTGCTGCGTCTGGAGGTGCATGAGATCACTCTTTCGGACCCCAATGCGGGCCTTGCCCGGCGCTTGGCCATGGATCTCGCCGCGCGAACGGGTGCGCTGATGTTGACCACGGACGGAGATGCCGCGCCCGATCCCCACTGGATCGCGGCGGCGCTACACGCGGCGACTGCAGGGGCTGACCTGATCTGTGGCAGGATAGAGGCCGATTGCCGGCATGTCCTGGCCACGTCCTCCGGACGCCGCGTGGCAGAGGCAGAGACAGCCTATGGCAAGCTGCAGCACGAGATCCGCCATGCGATGGACCTCTTGGATGGCCGGCAGGGTTCATCTCAACCACATTACATCGAGTCTGGGGCCTCCATGGCGATCCGCGCTGATTGCTATCGCCTGATCGGCGGCTTGCCCAAGGTTCGATCCAGCGAAGACCGGGCCTTGGTCCATCACGCCGAGGCACAGGGCCTGATCGTCCGATATGCAGAGGACATGCTCGCCATTGTGTCGGGAAGACTACACGGTCGCGCGGAAGGCGGCATGGCGGAAACCCTGCTCTATCGTATGCAGGAAGAGGATCCCGTGGCTGATCAGTCGATGCTACCGGTGCCTGTGCTGGCAGACCTGTGGTCCCAAGCAGTCGCCCGCCGTAGCCTACATTACCCCAGTCGGGCCCATCCTGTTGGCGTCAGGCTGCGCGCTTCGGATCTGGAGGCAGGACTGCCGGAACTTGGGAGATTGGTCGAGCATACGGTGCGTCCGCAGCTGCTGATGCAACAGGAGAGGGCGGCATGACCGATATCGCGCATGCTGCGCGGCTTGTGGCCGAAGCTCCATGCGATGGGCCCGATGGTTCTTCGGGAAGTGCCTTGGCAGCCGCGCTGCGACACGGGGGCCTTCTTGAGGCCTCCCTCACGCTCGAAGAGCTTTTCCAGGCCCTGGTCGCGATCGGCAGGGCAAGCCTGTCGGCAGGCCGTCTCTTCGAAGGTCATGTGAATGCAGTCAAGCTGTTGAACCTTTATGCCCCGGAGCAAAGACCCGATGGCCTGCTGGGCATCTGGGGCGCCGACGGCCCCGATCCGGTCAGGATAGAAGGCACCGTTCTGCGGGGGCAGAAGCTGTTCGCCAGCGGTGCGAATGTGCTGGACCATGTCATCGTGACCGCAAGGAACGAAGACCAGGTGCAGCTCCTGTTGTTCAGCCGCCCGCAACTCGCGGGGCGACTGTTTCCGGAGGAATGGCGGGTCTCGGGGATGCAGGCGACTGCGTCGGGGCGCTGCAACCTGGACGGCCTTTCTCCCGATCACGCGGTCTGCATCGGGGGCGTCGGCGATTACCTGATTGAACCGCACTTCCAGGGCGGCGTGTGGCGCTACGGCGCTGTTCAGTTGGGTGGAATGCAGGCCCTGACAGCCATCACGGCCGAGCAGCTGCAGCAACGGCAGCAGGAAAAGGCGCCCTTGCAAGCGATGCGCCTGCACCGCATGGTGACGGGCTGTGAAACAGCCCGGCTTTGGCTGTGGCAGGCCGCGCAGGCCGTTGAGCGTCCTGAGGCAACTGCCGATGATGCCGAAGCCTCGATCCTTGCCCGGCTTCTGACCGCGCGCGAGGCAGTTGCGCTGATAAATGCCATGGACGAGGCCTTGGGTGCAGCTTCCTTTGCGACAGCTCATCCTGCCGACCGCATCCGCCGCGACCTGAGCTTTTATATCCGGCAGGCCAATCCCGATGGTCTGGCCTTGGGAGCCATGGCGCGCATTCTGGATACGCCTGCCTTGCGTGAACGGTGGATCGGATGAGCAGGTTTCTTGACAACCTTGGTCCGTCCATGACCGTTGCGGACCTTCTGGATGGCCGCTCTCTGGTGGTGCTTGCTCCACATCCCGACGACGAGACGCTGGGCTGCGGGGCATTGCTGTTTGATGCCGCTGCTGCCGGCGTTTGCTGCAGCGTGATCTGTGTGACGGACGGCAGCCGGTCGCACCCGAAGTCGCGGACATGGCCGCCCGATCGGCTGGCACGCCAACGACGGGCCGAGCTTGAAGCCGCTGTTGCTGTTCTGGGCGTGCCCATGCACTGGCTTGGCCATCGGGACTGCGAGGTGCAGACAGACGCGGATATCTCTGATCTGATCCCGAAGGGCTCCTTGCTCCTGGCAACGTGGGAGGGCGATCCGCATGTCGATCATCAAAGTGTGGCGCTCTTGGGGCGCAGGATGGCCCGTCTGAATGTGGCGCTTGCCTTTTACCCGATCTGGGGTCGCTTCACAGAGCGCACTGCCTCGGCAAGAACCATTACGGCTTCGGAACCGGCGCGGCTTGCCAAGCGGCAGGCTCTGGCCTGCCATCTCAGCCAAATGACGCGGCTGATCGATGATGATCCGGACGGCTTTGTGATGGAGGCGTGGCGGCAAGAGCATTTTCTTGACCACCCCGAGATCATTATTGCCCCATAGCGACACCCTTGCCCATCTTGCCCGCCTTTACGGCGCAAGCGAGGATCCCTGGGACCATCGCTCCAGTCCCTATGAGGCTGCCAAATACGAAGCAACACTTTCGGCGATCGGACCTGGTCCGTTTCGCCAGGCTTTGGAGATCGGCTGCGGCAACGGTGAGCTGGCGAGCCGTCTCGCCCCACGCTGCCGTCGCCTGACTGCCATGGAATGCATCCCCCCCGCCGCGCAAAGCGCCCGCCGCAGACTCGCTGGGTTTTCCCAAGCGGAGGTTCTGGACGGTTGCGCGCCCCAGGACCTTCCCCGGATACAACCCGATCTCGTCCTTCTGTCAGAGGTGCTTTACTTCATGACGCCTGCGGAGATCGGGGTACTGGCCCTTTGGCTGAACAGGAACGCGGCTGGTCCCATTGTGGCAGTCAACTGGACGGGACCCACGGACGAGCCGCAGACGGGACCTGAGGCCGTCGGCTTGCTTGCGCAAGGCCTTCTCACCCGGCAGGTGCAGCACTTCGAGGGCTTTCGGATCGATGTCTTGGCGACAGCGAAGCAGGAGAGTGTCCAAGCGCCCTGACTGGGGTTCGTGTTGGTCCATGGTGAAGGCTCTGTGCCTCAAAGGGCTCTTGCTTCGCGCTGATGCCGAGTCAGGACCAAGATGCGGGCGCCGCAGCAGAACCCAGTCTTCGACAGTCCACATTGTCTCCTGTCCTCTTCCGGCCGGTCACGCTTTGGCGAG
>NZ_NWMQ01000034.1:0-33125 GCF_002901215.1 Paracoccus sp. SY
GGATAAGGTTGTTCAGAGCCGACCACTTACCTGACGAGAGGTACCTACACCATGACAATCATCGATGCAGGATTTCTCAACTGAGAACAGATCGGCTTATCGGTAGCAACTGTCAAGGATTTGACCCAGCTGTAAATTTTTTCTTGATATGAAAGATCTTCCTCTGGCCAAGAGCAAGACGGTAAAAAACTCTCTGGGGCCAGCTTAGGCTAGCAGAATGCGGGAGGGTAGCGCGATTCGTAGTCCAGCCGTCCGTCTTTGAGACTATTCGGACTATTTTGACGTTGTCTCAAGAGGCTGGTTGACCTTTGGGGAAGGCAATAAATTGCCGACCTGAATATTTGCTCTGCCTGTGAATCTAAGTTCCTTTTAGACCAGTTCCATCTTCCGATGAACTAAACGAAACAGTTCACTTTTACCGTAAACGACTGTCGCCAAAGGAACCAAATAATGCTGCTGCGCGATCTGCTTGTTGCCTTGCCCGGACTGGTCGGGACTGTAGGAACCCCATCCCGTGCCCAAGACATCGAGGTCAAATCCTCACAGATCGTTAGTCCGACTGCCTCATCCATTCCTGAAACCATCGCCTCCAGCGTCGGAATCCCCACCGCCTCGAATTTGACTGGGGACGTAGCGGGGGATCATCAAGAGACGGGCTCTCAGGATCCAGAGGGAGCCGGGACCTGGGAAGAAGCAAACAATGAAATCGATCCAATTGAGGATTATGCGGTTTTAGCGCAGGATAGCGGTATCCTGAGCACTGCCCGACCGACGCTGCCAGTGCCAGACGATGATGCCGCCTCCCTGCCCTCTAGCACGGCCATTTCCTTGGCGTCCGGTCAGGCCACAGTCATGGCCGGACGCGTGGCGACACTGCTGCCCAGCGACGCTCAAGGCCAAATCGCGTCGGTCCGGATCCTGGAAGGTGCTGACTGGGGCCATGTCTCGGTTAACCCTGACAACAGCCTGGCCCTGGTCCTGTCGGAGACTGACCAGAGGGGCACGTTGTCCTTCCGCTATGAGGTTACATACGGCAATGGCAAGGCCGAGGCTCTGACCGCTAAGGTGAAGGTTGTGCCAGGCCAGCAGGAAGCTGGCTGGGGCGCCGGGAAACATTATGTCCTTGAAACCGACGCCGAAGGCCGCAGCATCGTCGAACATGGTGAGAACCACCGCAAGGTCTATATCTCGGCCGACCAGGATGCCTTGTCCTTGGAAGACATTGCCAAGATGGAAGGTATTAAGGTTTCGGCCATCAACGGCAAGTGGCTCGCCGCGCATGCCGAATACGGCAGCAGCGAAGCCACGGCCCTGGACCAGACTGCCGGCATGACCTTGTGGAGTGCTCTCACTGGAAGCAAGTCCAAAGCAGCTCCTTCCTCACACTGGCTCTTGTTGGAAAGCGGCCATTCCTATGACGATATCAAATTCTTGGTCAATCGCGGTACACAAGGTGAAAGCGCGCTGAACCCGATCTTGATTTCGTCCTACGGCGAAGGCGAGCGGCCGATTATCACCAAGAGCCAAATCTATAATACTTCCAACAATGCAAACATTGTTATCCGCGATTTAACCTTTACCGACGGCCTAAAAATTTTCAAGGGTAAGAACTTTCTACTGGAAGAAGTGAGCATCCGCCACGATACCCTGACAGCTGAGGATGTGGATAACTTTACGTTACGCAATTCGGACATCATCGACGTCTTCCGCGACGAATCTGTTTCCAAGGGCATGTGGCAGCCTCACGTCAACCGCATCAGCGGCTTTTATGCCAATGATGTTGATGGCCTGCTGATCGAGAACAATTTTGTTGACCACGCTGGTTGGGCAGATAACTACAAGGCGAATTTATCGCTGTCAGGTGGCCAGCCGCCCAGCATGTACAGTCATGGTCTGTATCTCAACTATGACAATACCGACCTGACCCTGCGCGACAATATGGTCATGCGCAGCGCTTCTTTTGCAGCGCAGGTGCGGTCAGGTGGCGTCATTGAAAACAACCTCTTCTTGGACAATAATGCTGCTGTTACCTTCGGGAGCGGCAGAGACAAGCAAACATACGGCACCGGCAACTATACGCTGGTTCTTGACAATGTCATCACCTCGGGCGCCCATCGGGACGTCACCGAAGGACCGCGCGGTGCGCTGACAATGGGAGCTGTCAATACCGGCCAAATGACTACAATGATCGGCAACATCATTGCTCATTTAGCCGACCCTAATAATGCCAGTGAACTTCTTAAAAAATATGTCAGTCATCATGCGTTGAAAGAAAAGATAGAGCTTTTTTATGATGACACCCTTATCTACAACTGGATCGGCCAGCGGGATATCGAAAGAAACGCTCCCAGCCGCGACACCATCGACCAGAGGGATACAGGTGTTCTGAATGAAACCACCATTCAGAAATTCGCGGCGCACCTTCTGGGTAAGAGCACGGCCACTATCGCCGATCTGGCCAATTACCTGCGCGCTCAGGCCACGGGGAAGCTGGACGGCGAGGTGGATTCAGATGTCATCAACGCCTTTTTCCGTGCAGGCTTTGGCCTAGACACGACCCTGCGTTCCCAGGCCGAAACGCTACGCTTTGTTCCCAATGACCTGGCCGACGGGATCCGCTGGGACAACCGCATGAACTGGACCACGGACGATCTTCCCTCGAACGGTGACAGCATCGATCTTGGCGGCAACCTTGCGCATTTTGGCGGGCAGACCCTGGCTGTCGATCACTTCGACTTCGGCGATGCCGGTCATCTGAGCGTCAATTCCGGAAAGCTGTCGGTCACGGGAGAGATGGCCGCGGGAACGCGCGGCGCGGTTTTGGAAACCAAGGAGGCGGGTCAGATCTGGATCGACGGCTATCGCGACAGCGATAGGCTGGAGATCTACATGACAGGTGGCCGCATGGTCAACACGGGTTCTTTCGCAGGCGAAACCGAGGCAACGGTGTCCCAGAAGGCGCAACTTGTCCTAGCCACATCAGGGAGCCGCTTCGATCTGGCGAAGGACAGCAGCCTTGCGGTGATTGGCACCCAAGCCAAGGTGGGCTTCGATGGCACGGACGAAAAGGTACCTGCCACTTTGCAGCTTCATAACGGGGCAACCTTGTCCTTTGTCGCTGACCAGTCTGGGCTGGGGAAAATCTCAGAAATTCGGACAGGGGCGTTTGGCGAGACGAAAGTGACATCCGGTATCCGCCTGGACGGAGATCTGTCCGTGGATCTGTCCGCCTGGGGCAAGGCCGGGGGAAGCTGGGTTCTTCTGGATGCCGACCAGATCATCGGATCCTTCGACGACATCTCCGTGACGGGCCTGGGCAAGAACCGGGATGCCTTGGTCCGGTTCGATTACGTCAAGGACGAGGTGGTCCTGCTGGTCAGCGATGCAGGCAAGGGCAGCGGACAGATCCGAACCAGCAGCACGGGCGATGCCGACTTTATCGAGTATACCCAGGATGCGGCGCTGAAGGCCCTGTGGGCCAACCTTCAGGCGGCGATGCCGCTGGTGACAGACGATCCGATCTGATACATTTCGCACGCGAAACTTTCGCGTGCGAAATTATTATCTCGCTTGCAGCCAGTCGGCCAAAGCCACAAGGAAATCCTCATCCACGCCCCGGCCGGTTAGAACAACCCGTCCGGGGCGTACCTTTATTCGGATGCCGGCAATCACATCATCCTGATCTTCCCCGGATTGCGGCAAAGGCTGCGATGCGGGTTTGGGACGCAACGCTGCTTCCAGGATATGCCGTTCCAGCAGGACACTGTCAGGCGCAGCCGTTTCCAGACAATCCCGCAGGCGGAACGCCAAAGCCGGATCCTGCTGCATGGCCTTGACGAGGGCCAATCCCAACTTTTCCGGAATCGCCTCGGGAAAGCGCAGCACCGTTCCCAAGGCCTCGTGCAGGGCCACGAAGGACAGGATCTTCGACCGCTTCGGTGCCGGGGCGTGCTGGAACAGCATCTTCACTGCAGCCGCCGGGCTTTCGAATACCCCCAGCCGGGCGGCCTCGTGTGCCAGCCTGCCGCGTTCGTAAAAGGACAGGTCCGCGCGGATCTCGTTTTCCTCGACCATGGCCAGATAGGCTTCGGGCGCGGCGTCGAAGGGACGCAGCAGCGCCCTGGCGGTGGCGAACCGGCTGTCACCGGTTTCATCAGTCAGGGCTGTCAATGCTGCCAGGCGGCGGGCGCCCGATATCAGGCCGTAATTCCCTTCCGCCAAGGCCACGACTTCGATCGGCATCTGCTGACCCCGGTCGCGGATGCTGGCCTTCAGGGATGCCATGTCCTCGGGATCCATGTGCATGCGATCGCGTTGAAGATGGGTCGCCTTGATCGATGCCAAGGGCAGATCCAGGACCATCCGCCCACTGTCACGCGCCTGGCGCAATTCGGCCGCCAAGTCCTCCAACGCCGCCTGCGCCGCAGCCTCGGCGGCGATGCGCGCCACCGGGGGAACCGGCGCAGGGGCAGGGTTCGTTTCCGCATCGCCCACCATGCCAAGGGCGGTCAATCGCTTGCGCTTGGCCATCAGCCTTTCCCTTCCGTTTTCGCGTGCGAAACCCTATCTGCCAGTTCCTCGCGCCGCCAGATCCCCAGCAGAAGCGACTTGAAGGCCGCATAGGTGCGGTCGAAGGTCTCTCGGCCCCGTGCATAGGTTTCGCGGTTGAAGTCCCGGTAATCGGCCTCGTAGATGCCATGGACCTGTTCGCCCGCCTGGCCGATTAGCGCGGTGAAGTCCTGCCGGTGCGGCGACAGCGACGAACCCAGATAGGACTGGATCAGCCCGGCCAGTTCCGCCTGCTGGCTGGCATCGTACCGCGTCAGCACGGCCCGCACGGCGTCCCATTCGAAATGCAGCTCCTCGCGGCCCAGGGCCCGGGCGGCAGTATTCTCGCTGTCCTCGATGCTGGCGAAGGTGGAATGGAGCATGTCGAAGAACCGCCCGGTGGAATCGAACTCCAGGAAGGACGCCCCGAAGGGCACCAGCAGGATGTCGGCAGCGGCAAGGCCGTTGATGGTCAGGTATCCAAGCGCCGGGGGGGTATCGAGGAAGATCAGGTCATAACGGTCTAGGATGCCGTCGGCCGCTAGCGTGTCGGTCAGCGCATCCCACAGCTTCCAGCCGCGCGAGGTCATGCGCCAGACGGGGATCTGGAACTCGGCCCAATAAAGGTTCAGCTGCGCCCCGATCAGGTCGATGTTCGGCCAATGGGTCGGGCGGATCAGGTCGCCCGCCTTGATCTTCAGCGCATCCGACAGGCTGTCGTCAAGCGCCACCGGCGGATCGCCGCGGTCGATGCGGCGCTGATTGTCGGCGCGCAGCGTCTCGGCGTAATGGCGGGCAAGCAGGGGAAAGACCGTCTGCCATTCATCCTCGGCCTGGGCGCCGAAGATCGACGACAGCGACCCCTGGCTGTCCAGGTCGATCATCAGCACCTTGTAGCCGTCAAGGGCTGCCGACATGGCCAGATGCGCACAGGTAGAGGTCTTGCCGACCCCTCCCTTGAAGTTCGCCACAGCCACGATCTTGGCGGGCAGATCCTTGGGGCGATAGGGAAGGTATTCCTTGGACTTCGACCCTTCGGCCCCGAAGTGGGCGCGCAGGCGCTGCACTTCGTCCAGGGTGAACCATTTGGCGCCCCCCTCGGTCTCTGACCTGCCCTGGGGCAGGTCGGGGTTCTGGCGCAGGACACGGCGGAAATGCTGTGGGGCGACCGGAATCAGATAGCGCGTGATCTCCCATGTCGAGAAAAGCCGCAGCTTGCGGGTACCACTTTCCTCGAGGCCCCGGCCCACCAGATCCTGACGACCTTTCCGGTAATTGGCAGCAATCCTGGCAAGATCCTTAGTGTCCGTCGGATCACCCAGCATCGACGAGGCCCGATCCGGCGAGATGTTGAAATAAGGAGGAATATCCTGGCTGCCCATCACAGATCCGCATCATGTAATAATTTAGAGGGATCATACCCAAAAAGGCGATACATGCACCCATTTTTAGAACCTTCTGGTGCTTTATCGCAGCAATTTCCGCCCTTCCAAGGCTTTCTGTTGCATTTTCATCAGCCTGTCTTTGTTAGAATCTAGTTAGTATTAAGTTACGACACCGTCATCCCCCCACCGACTCCTATTCAAATCATTGATATTATTTGATATTGTTCGTTACTACCAAAATTATGTTGAATCTGATCCCACGAAAGGGCGACTCTGATCCCACGTCTGGTTGAATCCGATCCCCCGAAACGATCCTGTTCCTGTGCGGTGCTTCGCTGGACGCGCGGCTTGTGGATAACTAGGATGGCGTCAATGAAACGACGAAGCCTGCTCGACCTGTTCAAAGGCCTTGTGTGCGGGACGCTACAGGAAAGGCAGGAGGCATGGCCGGATCATCCCGCATCGCGCAACTGGCTGAGACGGGCCTCGTGCAGGATTTTTTCGTCTGCGATTTCTTCGCGGCCGTGCCCAAGCATGATCTGGCCTCGATGGAACATCCGATCTTCTCGCTTTCCACGCGTCCCGACCGCCGGGTCGTCAGCTATGACCACAACGGCGCCACGCTGACCGTGACGCCCAGCGTCAAGGGGCGCGCGACCATCTTCGACGCCGACATCCTGATCTTCTGCATCAGCCAGTTGATGGCGGCGCTGAACCAGGGACGGGCCGTGTCGCGCAAGCTGTCGCTGAGAGCCTATGACCTGCTGCAGGCCACTCATCGCGAAACCTCGGGTGATGGCTACAAGCGGCTGCGCGACGCCTTCGAGCGGCTGGCGGGCACCCGCATCACCACCAACATCGTGACGGGCGACAGGGAAATCACCCAGGGCTTCGGTCTGATCGAAAGTTGGGAAATCGTCCGCAAGACCCGTGCGGGCCGGATGATCGCGGTGACCATCACCTTGTCGGAATGGCTGTTCAACGCCGTCCTGTCACGATCCGTCTTGACGCTGAGCCGCGACTATTTTCGCATGCGAAAACCGCTCGAGCGGCGCATCTATGAACTGGCGCGCAAGCATTGCGGGCGACAGACAGAGTGGACGGTCTCGGTGGGCACCCTGGCCAAGAAGACCGGATCGACCAGTCCGATCCGCGTTTTTCGCGCTATGCTGCGCGAGATGATCCGCGAAAATCGCCTGCCAGACTACATTCTTTCCGAAGAACCTGGCGACATTTTGCGCGTCACCCCGCGCGTAGCGGTGTTGGAGCCAGGGGACGGCCCGCACCTGCGCCCTGAGACGCTGGAGAAAGCCCGCAGCATCGCTCCCGGCGCCGATGTCTATGCGCTTCAGGCCGAATGGCGGGCTTGGTGGGTCGCGACGGGCCGCCCGCGGTTGCGCAGCCCGGACCGAGCCTTCTTGGGATGGTTAGCCGTGCGGGTAGCGCTTGGGGAAGCCGGCAGATGTCCACCGCGGCTTTCTATTTGATCCCCTTCCGGGCGTGGGAGCTTTTCGCAGGCGAGCTTTGTGCCCTCGTAGGGGCTTCATGTGTGCTGCGTTAGAGTATCCGTCTTGATCAAGCCGTGTTTGGTGTCCATTTGCGGTCTTTCTGGACGAGTGCGTTGGCCAATTCGATCAGCTTTCGCATAATGGTGGTCAGGGCGACCTTTGCGGGTTCTTCAGCCCTGATCATGGTCTGGTATCTTTGACGGAGATCCGGGTTATGGCGGGCGGCGACAAGCGCGGGCATGTAGAGCGCGTAGAAACTTGCGTCCACCTTGGATGAATGCCTTGCTGCGCCACTGACCTGACTGCCGTGTCATCGGTGCCAAGTCCGCAAGGCTGGCGATCTGCTTTCGGGTCATGGTGCCGATCTCCGGGCGTTCAACAATTATGGCTATAGCGGTGGTCCGCCCTAATTGTGTGGTTGCGGCTTTTCCGATTCAGGATACCCCTGTGGCTTGATCTGTGATTCCCTGCCTGCATGACAGGTGGAGGGATGATATGGGCAGACCGCACCCTATGGCACTCCGAGAGCGCGTTGTGGCGTTTGTGGAGGAAGGGAACTCGCACCGTTCAGCCGCTGCGCGGTTCCGGGTTTCGGTGAAGTTCGTCAACGACATGGTGATCCTGAAGCGCGAGACGGGCGGGTTAGCTCCGCGCGCCCAAGGCCATGGTGGTGGTTTTGGCAAATTGGTTGGTGTGGGGGACTGCATTACCGCGCGCATGAAGGCGAAGCCCGATCTGACCCTGAACGACCTGGTCGGCGAACTTGCAGATCATCACGGCATCGCCATTCACCGTGTCTCGGTTTGGCGGTTTTTGCGCGGTCTTGGGCTGACACACAAAAAAAAGACCTGCAAGCCCTCGAGCAGAAGCGGCCTGAGATCCGGCAGGCACGCCATATCTGGATCACACGACGCCAGCCGTTCATGCGCAGCGCGTTGACGCGCCTCGGTTTCATCGACGAGACGTCGCTGAAGACGAACATGGCCAAGACCACCGGATGGTCTCCAAAAGGCGCGCGCCTTGTCGACCATGCGCCCTTCGGCCACTGGAACACCCAGACCTTCATCGCCGCCCTGCGCCATGACCGGCTGGATGCGCCCTGGGTAATCAATGGTGCCATGAACCGCGAACTGTTCGAACTCTATGTCGAAACCCAACTGGCCCCGACACTGCGACCCGGCGATGTGATCATTCTGGACAACCTGTCATCGCATAAGAGCCCCAAGGCAGCGCGACCATGAACGCCGTTGGCGCGTGGCTCTTGTTCTTGCCTCCCTACAGTCCGGATCTGAACCCGATCGAGATGGCCTTCGCAAAGCTCAAGGCCCTGATCCGGAGAGCCGCCGCGCGAACCTACGAGGCTCTCTGGCACGCTGTCGGGCAGGTAAACGCAACGCGCTCTAGGCCGAGGGCAGGTTGCCTGTCAGGTCACGCCAAGCCCCGCCAGCGAATGCCTTTCCACCCAGCCAGTGTGGTTTGCGGGATCGTTTAGAAACAGCCGCACCAGGTCTGACCACTCCAGTCCAATATGCAGGGATTCAAGCGCAGCTTCGGCTCCAGCCGAGAGCCGTGCGTAAAGAGCGGAGTCTGCGCACAGTCGTTCGACTGCTGCCGCCAAGGATACCGGATCGGCGGCTCGGAAGACCAGGCCTCCAGACCCGTCCACGATACGCCCCCGAAAGGCCGGATGGTCCGACAGGATCAAGGGAGAGCGCGAGGCCAGCCCTTCGTAGATCGTGTTGGGCAGACCTTCGGGATATTCGGGGCGCGACGGTACGATTACCAGGTCATGATCGGCCATGTTCGTGCGAACCTGCTCATTGGGTAGAATTCCTAGAAGATCCACAACATCGCTGAGACCCAGCGCGGCGGCCCGTGCGGCCCAGGGTTTCGGATCGCCGCTTCCAGCCACCGACAAGCGCGCCTGAAGGCCGCGGCGGTGCAGGATCGCCAAGGCCTCCAGGCAGTCTCCTAAGCCCTTCGCCTCGTTCAGGGCACCGGCATAGAAGCAGCGTGGCTGGACAGGATCGGGTATCGAGGTTTTAGTGCGGGGTTCGGGTCGGATCCGGCTCCAGTCCCACGGGATCACGCGTTGGGGGGAAAGGCCCAGCACCCTTACGGCTGAACGCGAGGCGTTCAGACTGTGGTTGGCAACGCCCGGAATGTGCGGCCCTGTCAGCAGCCGTCTCAGTCGCCAGGCGCGCAGCTTTCCCCGCAGACCGTCTGCGGCGAAGAGGTCGGCAAAACTGGGCAGGGTCGGGACGCCCCGCCGTGCGGCCGCGGCCAGCAAGGGCGGAAAAGGGGAGCGTAGGATCAGCCGGGCCGGGGCAAGCTGATCCAGAAGCATGGCGGACTGCCGCCCATCCATTTTCGCACGCGAAATACCGATCGACCGCAGGCGCGGGGCCAGCCGGTCGTCATGGGGACGGGCACAAATCGCCAGTGTGGTGACGTTGAAATCCTGCGCCAGCCCGGCAACGAAGCGCAGCGATGCGTATTGATCGCGATAGGTTTCGGGTTCGCCGTCGGTCATGCGCGCCCAAGCAGCACCAAAATCGCCGGTTTGCACGATCAAAAGGCCGGGAAATCCATCCGGTGGCTGGGCAGCTTGGTCAGAAACATGGGTCATGCCGTTGGGTCTTCCAGGACATGGCCCAGGCCGGCTGCGCAGACAGCCTCCTGCAATGCGCTCAGGTTGTCGATCCGGTGCGCCTCGGCCGTGCGTGCCAGATCTGCCGCGACCGGAGCAGAAGGCAGACCAAGCCCATTGCAGATCCGGTCCACGGTGGGCTGGTGATCGGCCGGATGCTTCAGATCGGCTTCGTAATTCACGTCCATATGCGGCAGATCCGCCAAGAGACGGGTTTCATAATCCAGCATGGCCAAGTTCCATCGGATCTGATCGACAAAACGGCCTGGATCCAACGACAGGTGGCGGATCTGCGCGCGCCGCTGGTCACGGATATGATACTGATCGCTGGCCTGTGCGACCGACAGGGACAGCGACTGGTCCCAGGTCCGGCGCCGGATATGAATCAGCCGGAAACCATCGTCCACGAGCCCCTCCAGAAAGGCGCGGTGATCGGGAATGCGCTGCACTTCGAACATTTGATAGGTGATCAGCTTACACCCCCAGGCGCGATTGAATTTAATTCCGGCTAGCCGGTTCAGGAACCCGCGTGGGTCCAATACCGCATGGTGTAGCACTTCTCCGTCGCAATGGATGTCAGGGATCTGGTTGAGCAGCCGGTAGAGCAGAGTGGTACCCGAACGCGGCCGACCCAGCATCAGGAACCGCGCCGTGTCGTTCCGCTGGACCAGACTTTTCAAGAACACCCGTGCCTCGAAGACATAGCCTTTCCAAGTGGCGCGGTCGTGATGCCAGCGGCCCAGCATATAGGGATCGCCAACAGGGGCGATGCGGTGGACCGGATGAGAGGACAGATCCGTTCCGGTCATGCGGCCGGCGCCTTGCGCAGGGCCATAGCCATATTAAACGACGCCGGTCCGTAATCCCGCCCAAATTCCGCCGCGCAGCCCCGCGTCAGCCAGCTGCGGAAGGGGGCGATGCCCGTCTTGTGGCCCAGGCCTTCGCTCCAGCTCAGCAGGGGATCGCACAGATAGCCCCAACAGCGCGTGGCCACGGGAACCAGGGGCGCAAAGGCGGCCTCGATCTCAGCCGCGCCGTAATGCTTGTGGCCCTTGCGGATGTCACAGGACCCGTTGTGCGTGCGGCTATAGAGGCCTAGTCGGGAGAGAACCCGGTGAATCGCAGGCTTGACCTGGAAGGGATCCAGCCAAGCATGGCGTCCGGCATGAGGGACGCTGACGATCAGCAGCCCGCCGGGCCGCAGCACCCGAACGGCGGCAGCGGCGAAGGCCGCTTCCTGCTCCAGGGGGACGTGTTCGAAGACATCGGCACAGATCGCGGCATCGTAGCTGGCTTCGGGGATGTCCATGTCCAGGAAATTCCCGCTGCAAATTTCAATCTTGTCTGGGGTGGGGGGAATGATGCGGGGCTTCCAGTCAATGCAGGTGATACGGTCTGCCAGATCCAAATAGGGGTAATCCGGCGCCACCCGGCCGCTGCCGATATCCAGCAAACTGCCGGTCGGCCTGCCTAGAAGTTCGCGGATCACCGCGACCCGTTGCACGCCGGGATGCTGCGGCCAGGAAACAGGGTCTGCAGGGGACAGGAACATGAAAGAAATCCAAGGTCCAGGGACGTTTTCGGCACTTTCGGTGCTGACCGGTCCCTGGTCAAGCCGGACAACCCGGACCGGGCAAAGTAAAGAATCGGGATCTTGCTTAATTCTCATGTCCGATCGGTTAAGGAAAGCTGCCACAGGAACGTACTATGGCCGATCAGGCCCGTTTCAGTGCCAGTGCCTTTTGATTAGCGCCCAGCAATCAGGCAGGACGTCGCTGGCTTTTCTTCTAGAGCAAAGCCCCAAACATCTGAGCCTCGAACCCCCCAAGGAGCCGCAGTTCTTCACCCGTCAGGTCGAAAAGGGCAAAAGATCAGGTATGGAACGAAAAAGTCTCGGGGAAGCGTAGCGGGTTTGATTTGTCTGCGCGTGAAAGATACGGATAAACAACTTCTTACCTACTTCTCTCATGCAATTGGAAAGCACGATAGTTCGCGCTCCTCCATCTGGTGTCACCGGTCGGCAGCGGGCTTTACTCGGGCGCGGTTTCCCGGCAAGGTGGCGCCGATCCGCCTTCCCAATGCCGGCTGTTCCATGCCCGACCTCCAGGCGCGCCTGCGCATTGCCTATCTGACAGGACAGTATCCCGCCGTCTCGCACACTTTCATCTTGCGGGAAATTTTGGCCCTGCGCGACCTGGGCTTTGATATTGAAACCTGTTCGGTTCGCGCCTCTGGTCCCGAACATCAGCGTGGTTCTGACGAACGTCATGCGGCTGCGACCAGTTTTTATGTCCAGTCCTCGGCCCGTTCGCCCCGCCATCTGGCCCGCACCCTTCGCCTGGGGCTGGGACAGCCGCGCGCTTTGGCGCGGATGATGCGCCAAGCCTGGGCGATCCGGCCGCCGGGATTTCGGGGGCTGGCTTGGCACCTGTTCTATGCGGCCGAGGCACTGCTGCTGGCGGCCCATCTGGACGGGCGCAATATCGCGCGGCTGCACAACCATTTTGCCGGGGCCAGTGCCTCGGTGTCCCTGCTGGCGGCGACTTTCCTAAACATTCCTTTCAGCTTTACCCTGCACGGACCCGCCGACCTGGTCGAGGCGCCGCAGGCCCGGCTGGATCGCAAGATCCGCGCTGCCGATTTCGTTGCCTGCATCAGCCATTTTGCCCGCAGCCAGGCGATGATCCATGCCGATCCTGCCAATTGGCCGAAGCTGCGTATCATCCATTGCGCCGTCGATCCGGCACGCTATGTCGGGCCTGGCGCTGATCCCGATTCGCAGGGGCCGGTCCGGCTGATCTTCGTGGGTCGCCTAGCCCCTGTGAAGGGCGTGCGGGTGTTGCTGGAGGCGGTGAGTCAGGCCCGCGCGGCGGGAACGGAGCTGCGGCTGACGGTGATTGGCGACGGCCCCGACCGCGCCGCGCTTGAAGCCATGGCCTCCCCCTTGGGCGACATGGTGCGTTTTACCGGATACCAGTCTCAGGACGAGGTCGCGGCCCATTTGACCCAGAGCGACATCTTCGTTCTGGCAAGTTTCGCCGAAGGCGTACCGGTGGTACTGATGGAAGCAATGGCCAGTCGCCTGCCGGTCGTCGCCACCCGCATTGCGGGCATCCCCGAACTGGTCACAGACGGCGAAAATGGGCTGATCGTGGCGCCCGGTGATGCCGCAGCCCTAGCCCGTGCGATCGGACGGCTGGCCGCGGATCCGGCCCTGCGCCGTCGGATGGGCCGGGTAGGTCGCGAAACCGTGATCCAGGATTTCGCGCTTCGCGTCGAGGCCGCGCGGCTGGCGCGGCTGCTTACCGAAGGGCCGGGAAGCGATTTGCGTCCAGAACCGCGGTCGGATGCATTTGGTCCCGCGGCAGATCAAGCCCCCATTCCGCCAGATCCAATCCGGTCAACTGGCTGAGTTCGGGGATCTGGACCGCAAAACGCTGCTCCAGCAAGGCGCGGGTCTCCGGCAGCATAGCGGGAGGTTCGTGCAGGAATTCCACGCGAGGCGCCCGCGCTAGGGCCCGTTCCCGCAGGCGCTGGCGTAAGCTTGTGGGCAACATACCACGGAATTTCCAAAGCAACCCGGCCCGGTTGCGCAGCGTGTCCATCGCCAGCTGTTCCCCCAACCGGTCGAAATGGTCGCGCGACACGTTGCGCCGTCCGGCCTCAGCGGGATGACCCTCCATGGGCGGCAAGCCCAGGAAATCGCAGACCCGTTTCGTCACTGCTTCCCGGTCGCGGCGAAAATCCTCGAATTTTAGGAACAGCATCCGCTCGCGTGGGACATGTGCGAGATAGGCGCGGATCTGCATCAGGTAGTCGCTGCCCGCTAAGCATAGTTCAGGCGTGTCAGGAAAATGTGCGTTGAAGGGGGCCAGTACTTTGGCACGGGGGGCAGCTCTGGCATGAAATTCGGGCAGAACGAAATCCTCAAACCGACGATGCACGACATAATCGCCAGTGGCGTTCTGATAGTTCTTCACCAACTGTATATAGAAGGAATAGGCCCGCTCGACCGGATGGCGCAGAACATAGATAAAGCGCGCTTGCGGCACATGCCGGGCAATCCGCGAAGCCGTGTCGGGAAAGAGGGGACTGAGCGAATAAAGGGTCGATCCCTCGCCCGTCAACTGGTCAGGGCGCGCCGGATCAAACATCCAAGCATAGTTTTCAATCCCTTCGGCATAAAGATCATCGCGGGCAAAAAATTCGGGTTCCTTGCGGCTGGGCAGGAAAACGCCCGGATGGCGGGCCAGCATGTCGTAAAGGCTGGTGGTTCCGGCCTTAGCGGCCCCGATGATAAAGAAATCAGGCAGTCGCAATTGTTTTCCCCATCCGGCTCTTGCATCCGTCACGCCGTACCCGTCTGTTCTGGACGGCGGATCGCAGGAAGGGACAAGCACGATGCCATTGCAGACGCAAGAACCGACTTTCGTACTGGGAGCCGGTGCCCAGAAGGCAGGCACGACCTGGCTGCACGCTTATCTCTCCCATTTCGATGATGTCGATTTCGGCCCCATCAAGGAATATCATGTCTGGGACGGGCTGTCGGTGCCAGAGTTCATCGAATTCGATGCAAGATCCGTAGCCATCGGCCCGCGCCGACGGCTGCGGCACCTGTGGCGTGGGCTGAAAAGGCTTTCGCAAGAGGACATTTTCCTGCGCCGCCGCCTGCAATCCCATCCGGACCGCTATTTCGACTTTTTCGCTGGCCTGCTTGCGCAGGACGGCATCCGCCTGACGGGCGACATCACCCCAGCCTATTGCGCGCTGCCGGTCGACACCCTGCGGCTGATCCGCGACGGCTTTGCCCGCCGCGGCATCCGCACGCGCGCGGTTTTCCTGATGCGCGACCCCGTTGAGCGATGCCTCTCGGCGCTTCGTATGTACAAGCGCGGCGGCAGATCACGCCAAGGGGCCGATATCAGCCTACCTGATAACGAAATGCTGCTGCGTTATATGGAAACGGACCAAGCCCAGTTGCGGACCAATTACCCCGCAACGCTGGAACGGTTGGAGGCAGTGTTTGATGCAGAAAGCCTGCTGGTTGGCTTCTACGAATCCATGTTCGAGCCTGATTTCTTCGCAGATCTAAACCGCTTCTTTGGCTGCAAGCCAAATCCCGACTTTATCGCCCGCCGCTTTAACACGACTGAACGCATGGAAATTTCCGACAGCTTACGCGAACAGGCGGCCGAACGGCTGCGGCCGATCTATGTATCCTGCGCCGAACGCTTCCCCGAGGCGCGAAGACTATGGGCGCAGTCCTTCGCCAAGCTCTGAATGGGCGCGCGCTGCCGCCACAATCCTAAGACCGGACCGCGCAACGTCTCGTTCTGGCTGATGATCACATGCAGCCCGACCGGCAGAAGAATGCCCCCAATGATGCCCAGCACATAGTTCAGTGGTACCGAGGTCAGACCAAGGCCATGAAGCACATCGCGTGTCGAAGCCGTGCCCAGCACATGGTAAAGATAGATTGTGAAGGAAGCGGGTCCGATCCAAGACAAGGCGGCGATCCGCGGCAGCATCAGCACCGCCAGAAGGCAGGCCCCCAGCCCCACGGCCAGCGATTGCAGGTCGCGCCGGTCCTGCGACAGTTTGCCTTCTGAGAACAGTTGGGCCAGGTTCCAGATCGTGCCAGCAGCAATGGCGGCCAGGCAGATCACGATCAGTGCCCGGCGGTGTCGCATGATCTGATCGCGATGGCGCAGAAAGACCAGTCCCAGCAGATAGAAAGGCAACAACTGCACAGCCGAATTGACCGAAAAGAAGCTTGTCGAGAAGCGCGGCAGCAGGAACGCCGCACAGGCCAATCCCAGCAGCAAGGGCGCTCTGCGGTTGCCGGTCAGAATTTCGATGATGCCATGAACGAGGAAGATCAGCAGGATCGCCTGCAAGAACCAGTAATGAGCATAGGGAAACAAGAAGAGCCGCCACAGATCACCAGCTTCGACTGCGAAACCGTCCTTGCCGCTGGCGGTAGCAATAAGGGCAAAGACCAAAATGGCAAGGCCACCGGGTACTGCCAAGCGCTTGAACTTGCCAGTGACGAAGCTGCCGTACTCGCCAGGGCGGATCGGCCGCAACCCGTATACATAGCCAGCGATGAACGCAAATAGGGGCATTCGCAGATCGATCAGCAGATCGGCAAAGACCCGCAGCGGATGGGGATAGTCCAGCTGTAGTCCAGCGTTTGGGTCGGCGCCTATGACATGGAAGCTGAGCAGCAGAAGTACCGCCAATCCGCGCATGGATTCAATCGGGTCGATCAAGAGCGTGCGAGTTCGGAAATTCGCGCCGACATCCGTCAGAAATCGCGTGGAGGCTATTCGCACCGATGCCAATCCTACTGCAAGAAGGCGATAAAGCTGTTTTATGATACTATTGTGGCACCGCCACCGGATAGCGCAACCCTTCAAGGTCAAGTCCGGTCATGGCCGCCAGCCGGCCGTTCGACTGGGCGAAGCGGTTGCCGGTGAAACGGGCGATCCGGTCGCGGATCGGGCTTGCCGCATGGCGTGACGGGAAATGCCGCTGCAGCGTTCTGTCAAGCTGTCGCAAGATCCGGTTCCGTAGCCGGTAGGGCAGAGGATAGTCGGCATAGCGCAGCGGCCGCTCGACGGGCGTGGGGATGGCATGGTTCAGCCGCCGGCACAACATCATGGCCAGTTCGCTTTGGCGTTCGTTGACGCGGCGCAGCGGTCCCTGTGCGAGCAGCGGGATGTTCAGGAAACCGCCCAGCCGGGACAGATAGACGTCCGGGTCGGCGCGCAGCAGCTCTATCGGCTGGACCAGGATGCGTTCCATCGGGAAATGCTGGCGATAGATCTCGACCATCAGGTCGTATTCAAAAAAAAATCCATTCGCAGCAGCGGGCGAAAGCCAATATGGTCGGCATTCTGGCGCAGCATGGCGTGGATATCCTCGGTGCCGCCCTGGCTGATGTATTGCAGATACAGCGAATGCAGCAGCGACGCCTGTTCGCGCACGCCGATCAGGATGCACGCGTCGGGAAAGCAGGCGGCGATCCGCGCCGCAATCCGGTCAGAATTGTAGCGCCGATAGACGGGATTTCCCGCCAGCGCCTCGTGCGAGATCACCGGGACGCGTCCGTCGTCACGGCAAGTGGCCAGAAAGCTGTCCCGAATGGCGCCGGGATCGAAGCGCCGGGGATGGGTCAGTACGAAATGTTCGATCGCCTCAGCCGATTGCGGTTTCCAGGGGGCCTGGAACGTCCGGTCGTCCGCGAACAGCTCTTGCTGCAGAAAGGTGGTAGCGGTCTTATGGTAGCCGATATGGACCAGCGGCGCGGTGCTCCCCATACCTATGTGTCGCTCGGCATGAAGCGGGGCAGTGGGACCATGACTTCCTTCAGGACATCCAGCAGTCGCGCCTCGGCGGCATCGTTGGCTTCGTCGCGCGCGATCGGTGTGGTCAGGCGCACCAAGCCGCCGTCAGTGCGGCCGGTGGTGATGCCGTCAGCCATCAGATAAAACTTCGCGGCGATGTCCCAGGCTACCTTCCGGCCCTTCTGTTCGAACCAGTAATAGACCATCATCCGATGCTCGCCCTTCTGGATGATTGCGCGGTTGATCTGGAAGGGCGTGTCCAAGCCCACCCGGGGCGCGATATCGGTGCGCTCCAGCCAGGCAATTTCCCAGCCGTTGCCGGGCAGGCAGATCTCGGGCGAATGAACGCCGCCCTGGCTTTGGTCGGCATACCAAGCGGTGAACAGGCCCACGGGGGCATCAACACCGTCGCGGCGCAGGTTGATCTGGTGATAGTCGTCGGCCCCCAAGCTGCGCAGAATGCCTTCCCCTAGAACTTCGGCCGGCCCGACCTGCTGCCACTGGCCCAGGGTGCGAGGGAAGGTGCTGAAATCTTGGCGCGCAATAGCACCTGCGCCGCGTTCGGGCAGGGCCGTCCAGGTCAGAGCTGCGCCGCTCATCATCAGCGCCGCCGTGATCAGCGCAGCGGATGGCCGCACCAGTCGAAGCCGCCCGACCTGCGTGGCCAGGCCCTCAGTTTCCAGATCCAGGGCGTTGATCAGGTCCGGCTTCTGCGGATGAAAGATCAGCAGGATCCGCGCCAGCAGGAACAGCAGCGCCACGCAGGCCACGAAGATCACCCAGCCTTCAAAGAAATGGGTAAAGCCTTCGACCCAGTCCAGGCCCCAGCGGTTAACAATGTATCCGGCAATGGCAATGCGGACCGAATTCATCAGCACGGTGATCGGCGCGGCTGAGATCAGCAGAATCGCCTTGTGCCACATCGGCCCGCGATAAAGCACCGCGAAGATATAGGAAAAGGACAGGATCGGGAACAGATAGCGCAGGCCGGAACAGGCTTCGGCCACATGCAGCTTGGTCACGCCCAGGTCGATCACATTGCCTTCCAGGAAGACCGGGACCGCCAGCAGCTTCAGGAACCACACGCCCAGTTCGGACGACACGAACTGCAGCCAGGTGGACATCTTGTAATACAGAACCCCCGGCAGCGGCAGCATGTAGACCAGGTGCAGAACCGGCGGCCACATGTGCTTGCCGCGTTCCCACCCGAAAGAGATCAGCAGAACTCCCCCGACCCAGATGATCGTCGCATAGGCCACGATGTCCGAAATGTTGGCCAGCCGCCCCAACGCGCCCACAAACAATGCCAGCATCACCACGATCACGCCGGGCCAGCGGTCAGGCAGGTCGCCGGGCCGGGCCGGTACCTCTTTCAACTGGCGCAGGAACAGCAGCGCCGACAGGGCCGGAATCAGCGGACCGTGGCTGTATTCGGGCAGCTTCCAGGCCTCCAGCAGCGCATCCAGGCCCGGATAGAAAAAGGCCCCGGCAGCGATCGTGGCGATCGCCAGCCAGATCAAGCCCCAGTGAACGGAACCGCTGGCCTGTCGCGTCTGGGATAGGGCAGCGTCGCGTGGGAACAGAGGCATGGCTGAAAGCTTTCTTGAAACTCAGAAAATACATTTCGGACCATAACAGGTCCGGCGGCTTGCCGACAGTTACCGATATGGTCATTGTAAAAGGCAACTGAAAAATAATCGCGAGTGGCGGCCATGGCGGCGCTGGATATTGGCATCTTCGCCCATAACGAGGCCGTCCGGATCGGCCCCTTGGTCGCCGATCTGGCCGGGCAGGATCTGATTCGCGATCCCCGCGCCGATATCCGGGTGCTGATCCTGGCCAATGGCTGCACCGACGACACGGTGGCCCAGGCCCGCGCTGCGATCGCCGCTTTGAACGACCCATCGGTTCGGGACCGCATCGCCGTGCTGGATCTGCCCCAGCCGGGCAAGTCGCGCACGGTGCAGCGCTTCATCCATGACCTATCGCGCCCGCAGGCGGATGTTCTGGGCTTTATGGACGGCGACATCCACCTGCCCCGGTCTGACACGCTGGCGCGGATGCTGGCGATGCTGGACGGCCGCCCCGAACTGCGCGTCATCACCTCGCGTCCGGTCAAGGACGTGATCCATTACGACCGTCCCTCCGGGCCGGTGGGCCGGCTGATCGCGGCGGGCGGCGACGGCCTGACCGACTGGCGCCGCTCGATCTGCGGGCAGTTGTTCATGATGCGCGCGGGCTTTGCCCGCCGCATCGCCTTGCCCGAGGGCCTGCCGGTCGAGGACGGCTTCATCCGCGCCATGGTGCTGACCGACCTTCTGTCGGGTCCCCAGGATCTGACGCGCATCGACGGCGACCCCGAGGTGTTCCACGTTTATGAATCGATCCGCGACATCGGCGCGCTGATCCGCCACCAGACCCGCATCGTGGTGGGCAGCGCCGTCAACGCGGCCCTGTTCGCCCATATCCGCCGCCATGCGCCCACCGAGGAACAGGCCCATGCCCTGCTGATGACGGCAGCCGCCGATCCGGCCTGGCTGGGCCGGGTGCTAAAGGACGAACTGCCGCGCGCGCCGCACGGCTATGTGCCCTTCGACTTTCTGGTCAAGCGGTTGCGCCGGGGTGGGCGGGCTGGGCTGAAGGGCAAGGCCGTGCTGGCGGCTGGCTTTGGCCTGGACCTGCTGGTCTGGCTGCGGGCATCCCTGCGAATGGCCTTTCGGCCAAGCGCCGGATTTTGGTGACGGGCTGTTGGTCAATGCCCCGATCCTGCGCTATGGCTTTGGCCCGACACCCCGCATTCTGCCGATGAGACAGCTATGACCGACGCTTCCGATGCCTATCTGCGCGCCGAACGGGATATGGGCGTGCCGCCCGTCGCGGAACGCGGGCGGCGGAACATGAACCCCCCGGGAATCGGCTTTTGGGCCCTGGTGGCCGAGGATTTCCGCACCCATGAACGCAAGCTGTTCGAACAGGGCTTCTGGGCGATCTTCGTCCACCGCTTCGGCAACTGGCGGATGGGCCAGCCGAAGCTGGTGCGGGCGCCCGCAACGCTGCTGTACCGCATCCTGTTCAAGCTGGTCGAATGGCTGTGCGGCATTTCGCTGTGGTACACAGTCAAGCTGGGCCGCCGGGTGAGGATCTGGCACCATTCGGGCATGAGCCTGGGTGCGCGGGCCATCGGCGACGACGTCCATATCCGTCAGAACACCACGCTGGGGGTGGCCCAGACGGGCGTGAACGACGCCCTGCCGATCATCGCCGACGGCGCCGACATCGGTGCGGGCGCGGTGATCGCGGGGGCGGTCTATGTAGGCCGGGGCGCGCGCATCGGCGCCAATGCTCTGGTGCTGACCGACGTGCCCGACGGCGCCACGGCCATGGGCAACCCGGCGATGATCTATGCCCGGCCCGGCAAGGCGGCGGATGATCCCTTGCCCGCCCCTGAATCATCGGTTCCCGAACCCATCCCCGATCCGCTTCCCCAGGTGGAGGAGGCGATGCGCGACACCCCCTGCGACATGGGCATCATCGCCGTCCTGGGTTCGGCGAACCTGGATCTGCTGGCGGAAAGCCTGACGGCCATGGCCGCGCGCCACGGCATGACGGTGGCGACCCATGTCCCACCCTTCGGCCAAGCCCGGATGGAGCTTCTGAAGAACGCGGCCGATTCCCCCCTGCAGCAGGCCATGGTACAGGCGGCGAAAAGCGGCGGACGCACCGCCACCCTGATCGTCGAGCGCGCCGAGGAAATCCTGGGCGATGTTCTGCGCGCGCCCCTTTCCCTGCCCGAGGACGAGGCCGAGGCCTGGGTGGAAGCCGCGCTGTCCCCCCTTCTGATGCTGATGCGAGAGGCACGCGCGCGCCTGCCCGGGCCGATCCTCGTCACCCGGCTTGCGGCCTTTTCCCGCTCCAGCCTGGGCTTGGCGGACCGTGCCCGCACCGACGGACAGACGGCACTTCTGGACCGCGCCAATGCCATCCTGGCGCGCGAGGCGGCCGGGCTTGCCGACACGCATCTTCTGGACACGGCCGCCATGCTGGCCGAACTGGGCCAGAAGGCGGCCGATCCGGGCGGTTTCTGGCATCTGGGCCGGATGCCCTTTTCCGCAGCCTTCGGCGATCATCTGGCGAAACGCACGCTGGGGGCGCTTCTGTCGCTGCGCGGCCAGACGGCGCGGATCCTGGTGCTGGATCTGGACAACACCCTTTGGGGCGGCGTGTTGGGCGAGGACGGCATCGAAGGGGTCGAGATCGGCGGCGCTTATCCCGGTTCCGCTTTCCGCGCCTTTCAGGACGCGCTTCTGGCCCTGTCTCAGCGGGGCATCGCGCTTGCCGTGGCGTCCAAGAACGACGCCGACCTGGCCTTGCGGATGATGGCGGACCATCCCGAAATGGCGATCCGGCCCGGCAACCTGGTGGCCCACCGCATCGGCTGGGCCGAAAAGACCATGGGCCTGCGCGAGATCCTGGACGAGATCGGCCTGGGCGAGGCATCCTGCATGTTCATCGACGACAACCCCGTCGAGCGTCAGAAAATCCGCCGCAACCTGCCCCAGGCAATCGTGCCCCCCTTCCCTTCTGCCCCCGAGGATCTGGTGGCCTGGCTTCTGGATAACCCTTGGCTGGAATGCCTGGAACTGACCGCCTCGGACCTGAAGCGGACGGCGCAATACCAAAGCCGCGCCCGGATCACGGCGGCGCGCCAGGACTTCCAGGACATCGCCGATTTCTATCGCGACCTGGACATGCGGCTGGTCTTCGAACCCTACGGCCCGACCAACCAGAAGCGTGTGCTGCAACTGTTTGCCAAGACCAACCAGTTCAACGCCACCGGCCGCCGCCACGACGCAGCCAGCCTAGGGCGGCTGCTGGACGCGGGGGCCGAAATCCGTGCCATCGGCCTGTCGGACCGTCACAGTTCCTATGAGCTGATGGGAGTGATTGTGCTGGCCCCGGATCAGGCGGTGAAGGCCGCATTCCCCGACGATGCGGCGGTCCAGGCCGTTCAGGCCCCCGGCGCGCTGTGGGTCGAAAGCCTGCTTCTCAGCTGCCGGATCCTTGGCCGCACGGTCGAGGATGCGATCATCGCCTGGGCCACCAGCCGGGCGGCGGACCGGGGGGCGGACCTGATCGGCCAGATCATCGAGTCGCCGCGAAACACCCCCGTGCGCGGGGTCTTCGCCAAGGCCGGGCTTGCGGCGGTCGAAACCGGGCTGGATTTGGGCGTGGGAGGGATCTGGCAGCACGACGGCGCCGCCGGCGCCTTACCGGTGCCCGACTATTTCACCCTCTCGGGCGCGCCGCCCGTCGCCGCGCCCGAGGTGCACCCAGCCAAATCGGCGCCGGCCCGACCGAAATTGCCCGAAGCCTTGCCGATTATTTTTTGTGAAAAACCCATGGCACCTGCGGCCCTTGCCCCGGCACTTGAAACCGGATTGGCCAATACATTCCGTCGAGTTTTTCGCTTGCCTCCCGATGCGGATTTGCAAATGGCCACGACCGACAGCATCGCCGCCTGGGATTCGCTTGGCCATCTGCGCCTAGCCATGGAAATCGAGCAGAGCCTGGGACAGCGTATACCGGGTGATCGGCTGGGCCAAATCCGCAGTTATCAAGATTTGCGCGCCGCCTTGGCTGACTAACGCAGGCGCACCCCAGGTTCCTAGAAAATGTTGACTCATGACCAAAAAAGACAAATCAAAGCAATTTTGTTCTGTTTGTATTGGCACCTGTGACGTTCATCGGGGGTGGTTTTTGGAATGTTGGAGGGGGGCAGGACAGCCCGCCTTGATTCGGGATTTCGCACCTGCGGCAAGGTCCCAACCACCCCATTCCTCTATAGTACAACCAGAAACTGATTAAAAAAAACTTTCACCTCTCTGTGCGGGAAACCTCATCGTATAAACGGGTAAATTTCTCTACCGAGGTGTTCTTCCATTCATATTTCTCTGGCAGTGAGACTTTTCAAAGTACTAACTATTAAAAGGCGAGTAGTCCTGTTCGCAGGTGGCGAACATAAATGGTACTCATTTGGAGAAGACGGTACGATGATAAAAAAGTTCAGCTTTATGGGTATAGCCGCAGCGGCCCTTCTGGCGGGTGGCGTTTCGGCCCAGGCTGCCGTGATTGACTTCACAGCCCTTCCGGTCGGAACCGTGGGTCCGATTAATGGCAGCATCGGTTCAATCAGCTATGCCCTAACTGGTGGTCCGGGGCAGGTCCAAACGCCGCAGGCCTGCGACGGCCCGACCGCTGCGCCCTTGGCCTGCGTCAACGATGGCGTGGGGGTTTCGGGATCTGAAATCACCGGCAATGGCAAGGCCTATGTCACAATCACCTTCTCGCGTGATGTGGCCTTGGTGGGTGCCTACTTCCTTGACCTCTTCAGGTCTGCCGTTAGCGACAATTACGAGATTGCTTATATCGTTAAGGGCGGTTCGGCCACAATGCCTGCCGATGTGACCGTGGAAGCCGAAGAGGTCTTCAAGAGCAACAACGGTTTCAAGTTTCAGGATGGCTTCAAGCTAGTGGGCAGTGTCTTCAGCTTTTTTGTTGATCCGAACGGCAACGACGATGTCGGTCGTCCCGACGCGGCCTTGGCCGGTCTGGAAATCGCCCCCGTGCCATTGCCGGCTGGTGGCCTGCTGATCGCCAGCGCGCTTGGCGGTCTTGGCTTGCTGCGCCGCAAGCAGAAAGCCCAGCCGGCTAACGCCTGATCGGTAGCCAGTTTCGTTTCAGAAAAGGGCCGATCGCCGATCGGCCCTTTTCTTATATCCCGATCTTGCCTATGGCTCGATATAAGGTCAGCAACCTACGACAAATACCTCGGAAACCCGCCGACAAATGACCATCCCCGCGCGCTCCCTTCTCCGTAGTCTGACTTGATGCGCCGGCCCTCCATCCTGTCCGCCCAGAGTGTTCGCGCGCGCGCGATGCGTAGTTCGGCCATGACCATCCTGGGTTTCGGTGGTGGCAATTTCCTGCGCCTTGTGTCCAACCTGATCCTGACCCGGTTGCTGTTTCCCGAAGCTTTCGGCCTGATGGCGATCGTACAGGTCTTCCTGGGTGGGTTGCAGATGTTTTCCGACATCGGCATCAAGACCTCGATCATCCAGAGCGCGCGGGGCGACGATCCCGATTTCCTCAACACCGCCTGGACCCTGCAGATCGTACGGGGGTTCCTCTTGTGGCTGGCCGCCTGCGCGATGGCTTGGCCCGCCGCCCGGATTTATGACGAGCCGATGCTGTTGCAGCTTCTGCCGGTAGTCGGACTGACGACCATCGTCGCGGGCTTCACCACGACCAAGATCGCGGCTGCGAACCGCCACCTGCAGCTGGGCCGGCAGGTTGGAATCGACCTAGGCACCCAAGCGGTTGGGATCGTGATCATGGTGATCCTGGCTTGGATCATGCGATCGGTCTGGGCGCTTGTGATTGGGTCGCTGATCACGGCTGCGCTGCGCAACATCCTGCTGCACCGGCTGCTGCCGGGGGTGTCCAACCGCTTCCGCTGGGATCCTGTCTCTGCGCGCGAGATGATCCGGTTCGGCAAATACATCTTCCTAGCCACAGCGGCGGGATTTCTGATCAACCAGGGCGACCGTGCGATCCTGGGAGCCTTCATTCCACTAGGAGAGTTAGGCGTCTACAGCGTTGGGATGTTTCTAGGCACGCTGCCTTTCCTGCTAGGACGCGCGGTGAACAACAACGTAGTCCAGGCGCTGTACCGCATGAAGCCCCCGGCCGAAAACGCTGCGAACCGTGCCCAGATCCATCGGGCCCGGCGGCTGCTGGTGGTGGGAACCTTGGCCATCAGCGGGGTGCTGTCCTACGGTGGGATCTGGCTGACCAACCTGCTTTATGATCCGCGCTATCACTTGGCCGGACCGATGATCGTGTTATTCGGCCTGTCGATGGTGCCGCAACTGGTCTTCAACGGCTATGGCGGGGCACTTTTATCCAACGGTGATTCTCGGCGGCATTTCCAGCTTCTGGCTGCCACCGCCCTAATCCAAACCGCCCTGATGTTCCTGATGATTCCTTGGATAGGCGTGGTGGGCGCGATCCTGGCGCCTGGCTTTGCCTCGCTGGCCACCTATCCGATGAAGAACGCCTATACCGCCCGGTATAAGGCCAACGACCTCCGAGGCGACATAACCTTCCTAGCGTTGGGATTCGTGGTCAACGGGCTTGCCGTCTGGCTGCACTGGCCCGATGTCGTGCAGCTTCTGAGCTAGGTGTCACATCCCGCGTGATTATAGACCCGCTTCCTGAACAGCTCCGGCCTTTGGCGTTGCCAGTCCTTGAGGGCGGCGATGGGCGTTCGGCCCTTCAGGGCTGATTGCGGAAGTTGGCTGTTGTAGAGGTGGACGTAGCGCAGGAGGGTCTGTTCCAGGTCCTCGCCGCTGTGGAAGCGGTGGCTCTGCAGGATGTCCTCGATCCGTCCGTTGAAGCGCTCGACCATGCCGTTGGTCTGCGGCCGCATCGGTGGCGCGAGGCGGTGCTCGATGCCAAGGTCGGCGCAGAGCAGGTCGAACTCGTGCTGTCCTGTGGCCGCGCGCTTGCGCAGGCCGAACAGCCGGTCGGTGAAGGCCTTTCCGTTATCCGTCAGCACGCGGGTGATCTTCATCGGTGCGGCACGCTCAAGGTCGCGCAGGAAACGACGCGCGTTGGCTGCGGTCTGCGCCGGGTAGATGCGCACGAAGACCCACCGCGTGGCCCGGTCGATGGCCACAAAGAGGTAGCGGCGGCGGTCCTCGTCGGCCATCTGGGGCAGGTATTTTACGTCGATGTGCAGATAGCCGGGCTCGTAGGCCTTGAAGGTGCCGTGCGCGGGCTTGGTTCCTTCGGCTTCAGCGCCCGCAGGTTGCCCGCCCCGTGGCGACGCAGGCAGCGGTCAAGGCCCGAGCGCGAGACATGCGGGTTGAGGAACTCGCGCACCACCGCGAGCAGGTCGTCGAGCGGCAAGAGAAGCGCCTTGCGCAGCGCCACGGCGACCGCCTCTTGCGCCGACGTCAACGTCGTCTGCAAGCGATGCGGCGTGTGGCTCCGGTCGTGGACGTCGTCGCGACCCCGCCATTTCCAGACCGTCTGCTCGGAGATCCCGTAGCGCTCCGCCACCAGCCAGGCCGGTTCGCTGCTGGCCTGGATCGCGGCCCGGATCTTCGGTGTCGTGGTGGCCTGCTTGTGCAGCGAAATCAGCATGCTCGAACCCCCTCTCGAACCTCGCGCAGGATCGACCTTGCCATGAACAGGGCCGACCGGCGAGGGTCTATGTGATCATCCGGGATGGAACAGCTAGGACTATTTGTATTCGATCAGCCCGCGCCTGCGCCCCAACAATCGGCTCAGGCGGTAATCCAAGACGCCAAGCGCTTCGGGGGTTTTTCCCAAGGTCAGGAAGAACGCCTGGGCCAGATCGCCCCCGCGCCGGGCCAGGCGCATCACCTGCATAGGCCAGGCCAGGGCCAGCAGGACCGCCAACCAGGGCGCGAACGGTAGCAGGACCAGCACGGCCGCCGGCAGCCCCAAGCCCCAGATCAGCGCCCGCCGGGTCTGTGCGACGCGGTGCCGTTCGGGCGCCGCCCCGTGCATCGCCGCCCCTTCGGCAAAAGCATAACCCGCCCGCCGCGTCCGGCGCCACCATTGCCCGAAACGGGTGATGGCGGCATCGTGCAAGGTCATTTCCGCATCCAGCCGCCAGATCCGCCAGCCCGCCGCGCGCAGCCTGACGCAAAGTTCCGGCTCCTCGCCCGCGATCAGAGCGGGATCGAAGCCGCCCACAGCGCGAAAAGCATCCCTGCGCATCAGCACGTCGCCGCCGCAGGCCCTGGTCTCGCCCACCGGGGTGTCCCATTCGCAATCGATCAGCCGATTATAGAGCGACTGGCCGGGATGGCGTTCGCGCCTGCGCCCGCAGACGGCCGCGACATCGAGATGGTTATCCAGAAAGGCCGATGCCGTTTCCAGCCAGCCGGGCTGCAATTCGCAGTCGCCATCCACGAATTGCACATAAGGGGGTGCCTCATCCCCCATCAGGGCAAAGCCTTCGTTCCGGGCGCGGGCGGCGGTGAAGGGGAGGGCCAGATCCAGACTGACGACTTGGGCGCCCGCAGCGGCGGCGGCGTCAAGGCTTCCATCGGTCGATCCGCTATCGACATAGACGATCCGGCCCACGCGGCTCTGCATGGAGGCCAGACAGCGGCGCAGCCGTTCGCCTTCGTTGCGGCCGATGGCCACGGCGGCGATGCGGGGATCGGGCGCCATCCTCAGCCTCCGTTCCGGTTGTGCCGGGTTAGCTGGCGGGTATAGCGCTGGGTGCGCGGGAGATCCGCCTCGACCTGACCGGCGGCGGGGGCGGCAGCATCCACCCAACCCCAATCGACCCGCCCCATCAGGGCGCCCGCCAGAAGCCAGGTCACGGCATGGATGCCGCCATTGGGGATGCTGTCCACCAGATTGGCCGCCAGAACCAGGGCCAAGCCAACGGCTGCGGGTTCCAGCCCCTTGCTGCGCCGCCGAAAGGCGAGAAGCAGGATGGGCACCGTCAAAAGCCCGTATTCCGCCAGATAGCGCACCCAGCCTCCCTGGCCGAACACGATCACCCAGCGTCCGTCCGTGACGCTGATGTCCTGGCCCTCTTCGTCGAAGATGCGGCTGCGGCTCCAGCCGCCCCAGCCGAACAAAGGCCGCTGAGCAGCCCGATCCAGAAGGATATCCTCGTTTTCCAATCGGAAGGTGAGGGAGCCGACCCGGTCGGGATTAATCCGTTCCACCATGGCCAGGATACGTTCGGTCGGCACCAGATCCGCGCTGCGCAACATGGGATAGGTCAGCACCATGGCCGCCACCGCCCCTGCAACCAGCAGCCGGGTACGCAGCGGCAGGAACAGCACCACCGGCAAAAGCGCCGTCGTGACCATCAGCGCCCCGAGCGAGTTTGACAGCACCAACGTTCCGTAGATGAAAATTCCCGCCCACATGTATCGGCTGCGCGCCTTGCCTGTGGCCATGCGCATGGCTCCAAAGGCAGCCAAGGCCATGCAGCCGATGAACATCGCCACATAAAGCCCGTTTTCCAGAAAGATCATGGGCCGGAAGCCGCCCCCGCGAACGGCCTGCAACCAGGACTTTGGATGAAAACCATAGAGCATCATGTTCAGACGCGGCGACATGCGCACCTCGAACAGGGCCAATGCTGCATAGACCAAGCCGCCGATCACCAGGATCTTCAGAACCGCTTTGTGGTTGTCGGGATGGCCCAGGAACTTGCGTCCCAGCAGGAACAGCATCAGGCTGCCGATCACGCTGTTAATCATCGAGAAGGCGTCGTATAATGACAGACCCGGAAACACCCGTGGTCCTATTATCTGGCGGTCGCCATTGGTCAGGGCCGTGGCAAAGGCCCCGCACACCAGCATGGCGATCAGCAGCCGCCCCAGCCAGTGCTGCGGGAAAAGGCCTGGTCGGATAAGGGGGATATTGGCAGGACGGGACATGGCCGCGAAGGCCAGGATTGTAGCCGCCAGGACCGGGATGAAATCCTTGTCAAAAGAGGGGATGCCTGGAAAGGAAAACCCGGTTTGCGTGGGCAGCAGAAGAAAGCCAAACAGGACCGAGGCGGTGATCGCCTCAGGCAGGGGCAGCTTTCGAAACAGGACGATGACTACAAGTGGCCAACTGTAAAGAATGATTGAGGCCATGCTTATCGCCCCGCCTGCTGTAAAAGCCACCCTGCGATGGCCTGTCCTTTCATGCCGCGGCCAGGCAGGACATCAGTCGGTCGGTCGCAGGACCGATCCGATGCGCGCGCGCAGTTTGCCATGCGGCCGTCGAGAAGCCCTGCCATTCGGCATTCCCCATAGCATGAAAGCGCGCGATCGCCGCGGCGAAGGCCTGCGGGTCTGGGTCCAGCAGCAGCCCGTTCGTGCCGTTGATCAGATCGGGCGCGGCGCCTGCCCAGGTGGCCAGAACCGGCGTGCGGCAGGCCATCGCCTCGAGGATAGGCAGGCCGAAACCTTCGTTGTGACTGGTGAACAGCCACAGGTCGCAGGACGCATAGATAGCGGCAATGTCGGCCTGTGGCGGATTTCGGCTGTATTCGACGCCGAGGGGCAGAGGATGATGGGACAAGGGCAGGGAGGTGCCGAAGCTTGCCACTCGCAGGTCTGGCAGGCACGCCTGTGCCGCGCGTACTGTCGCAAGGGCCAGGCCCAGATTCTTGCGCGGCTCTGGGGCATAAAGGAACCCCACCCGCAGCGCGGCATTTTTAAACCGGGGCGGGGCGTTGAACCGGTTTGAATCGACGGCATTGGGCAAAACCGCGATGTCCCTCACGCCATGGTTCTCGAGCACTTTGTCGCGGATATAGGCCGACACGGCCATCTTGCGCAGCGGCAGGTGGAAACTGGCCGCGACCTGGTCGGTGGGCAGGTGTGGAAACATCTCGTAGTCTTGGAGAAGCTGGAACTTACGGCCCTTGGCGAGCGACAGGGCCGCTACCCATTCGGCGGTTTCCCACCAGGTCGCGATCACCACGTCGGCATCGGGCAGGTCAGCATTAGTGACGGGGCGCCGCCGGTCCAGGATAACGTGGCGCGGCCCAAGAAAGTCCAGAAGCGGCGTGGGGACTTGGCTCGGTCTGGCCTTGCGGCCCCGAAGCCGTGCCCAAAACCCCAGCCTAATCGGCCGGTCAGGCTGCGAGACGACTGTGACCTGGTGCCCGCGCGCCGTCAGTTCGGAGGCGTAATCCGCAACCACCCGTGTTCCGCCGGCAAGCGAGGCAAAGGGCAAAACGAACGTGATCTTCAAGAAACCTCCGCCGGATTGGTGCCGGTTGCCCTGATGGTAGCCCGGCCTGAACAGGCCGCAGCCGCAGGGTGGGCGCTACAGAACAGGCCTGACATGGTCAACGCGCCGGATCCTGCCACAAGGGGCTGCGCTCGGCCTCGATCTCGGCCACGGCGCGAGCCTTGCCCACCCGAAGTGCACGCCGCTGATAGGTGCGTACGAAGGCGCGCAGGTCCGCGTCATCGTGCTGCTTCTCGCCTCGCAGCCAAGCGGACAGGAACCCCTGGATGGTTGCAAGACCGCCCAACACATAGGGGGGGTGGGCCATTCGGTACAGCCCCGTGGCGATAAAATAGGCCGGGTCCGAACCCATGTAATACTGGCCAAATCCGTGCCGCCGCCGTCCGGTGAAGACGCTTTTCTGCGAGGATCCCATTGGGCGCAGATGTTCAAAGCGCAGGTGCTTGTCGTTCCAGCTGACTGCGATCCAGCCCATCTGGCGCGCCTTGTGGCAGTCAATGGCGTCCCACATCACCTCGCGCACGAAGCCGCCGATCTGGGCAAAGCATTCGCGGCGATAGAACTTAGTCATGCCGACCGACATCTCGTCCCCGCACTTCTCCGAAATCCAGCGCCCTGCCGCGTTGCGGAACCAGGGCTTTCCCGAACAGGTGCCGATGCGGGAGTTCTGTTCCATCCGCTCTATCAGGATTTCGAAATATCGCGGCGGCAGATCCAGATCGAGATCCAACTTGCACAGATAGGGATAGGCATTCGCATCCACCTGGGCCAGGCCGAAATAGAAGGCCTCGATCACGCCAGGACCGACGGCGCGGGCGCCGCGGTCGGGCTTTTGGACAACCGTGATCCAGTCATGGGCGGCGGCGTATTCGGCCAGGATGGCAGGCGTGTCGTCGGTCGATCCGTCGTCCACGATCACCCAGCGGGTAGGGCGCATCGTCTGGGCGACGACACTGTCCAGCGTGCGGCGCATGTATTGCGCCTCGTCCCGGCAGGGCGAGACCAAAAGATAAGATCGGTCGGGAACAGGAACCATTTCGGCCATCCATACAGGCATGTCGCGCATATACACTGCATCTGGCGGCAGAAAAACCAGATCCGACGAATTTGATGCAAGGCTGCGTTTTCTTTTGCTTTGTCTAACGGCAGAAACGAGGCGGAATGCGAACCGGACGGGTTGACGAACAGGATAATACAACCGGATTTCATTGTTATCGGTGCCATGAATGCGGCACCTCGACCGTTTGCGCCTATCTCGAGGATCACCCCGAGGTGTTCATGTTGCCGGGAGCCGAGCCAAACTTCTTCAGCCATAACGAAAATTTCGCCTGCGATGCTATGGTCCGTGGACATTCATCGTGAGGCGATGATGGTTGCGGCGAGATGCCAATTGGCGGCGTAGCTGCACGCGGTCTTTTCGTAGCGCGTGGCGATGGCGCGGAACTCCTTTATTTTCGCGAAGAAGTTTTCGACCAAGTGCCGCCATCTGTAGGCGTGTTTGTCGTAGTCACGTTTGATCTTGCGGTTCGCCTTCGGTGGGATGACTGCACTCGCACCTCGCCCGTCCAGTTGTGCAAGCAGCCCATCGGCATCAAACGCCTTGTCCGCCAGAAGGGCGTCAAAGGCGACGTCCTCGATCAGCGGTGCCACGCCTTTCAGGTCGTGAGCCTGGCCGGGCAGCAAAACAAAGTCGAACAGGTTGCCCAAGGCATCGACCAAGGCCACGATCTTCGTGGTCAGTCCGCCGCGGGAGCGCCCGATGGCCTGAGCCTGAGTCCTGTTCAGTCCCGGCATCTGGTGGATCAGATTGACGATGAATCTGTCTGGCTCTGAAGTCCAGACCTTGCAGATGTATTCGTAGGGCGTCAGGCCGCTCAGCGTCTTGAGCCGACGGGCAAAGTTATAGGCTGCGATGAAGTCGTCGAGGTGCGTTCGCAGTTGATCGTGATTGTCGTAATGGAAGCGCTTGACGGTCGCCTCTTTGATCGTGCGGTTCATCCGCTCGACTTGGCCGTTCGTCCAGGGATGCCTTACCTTTGTCAGCCTGTGCTCGATCCCATGCTCGCGGCACACGCGGCCAAAGATGTGTTCGAAGGCGGTCGTGTCGCAGCTCCGGTTTGCGAACTGTATGCCATTGTCGGTCAACACCTTATGAAGCCGGTAGGGAACTGCGGCAATCAGGTCGCGCAGGAACTGGGCTGCGGCCATCTTGCCGGCCTTATGGACAAGGCGGACGAAGGCGAACTTGCTGGTTCTGTCAATCGCCACAAAGAGATACAGCTTGCCTTCGGCGGTCTGCACCTCCGCGATGTCGATATGAAAAAAGCCGATCGGATAGCGTTTGAAGCGCTGCCGTTTCGGCTTGCCGCCATCCACGTCAGGCAGGCGCAATATTCCATGCCGCTGCAGGCAGCGATGCAAGGCCGAGCGCGTCAGGTGTGGTATCGAGGGTTGCAGTGCGTAGAGGCAGTCATCCAGCGGCAGCAGCGTGTGGCGCCTGAACGCCACGACCATCGCTTCTTCCTCCGCGCTCATTGTTGTGGAGCACGGCTCCTTTGGCCCGGTCTTCAGGTCTTCGACCGTGGCGCGCTTGCGCCACTTCGCCACCGTCTTCGGATTGATGCCCAGCTCTCGGCTCAGCGTCGCGAGCGAAGCGTGCGATCGTTGTATTGCAGCTCGGATGGCGTGCGTGGTCGTGGCGCTTCCGTGACGAACTTGTCCCATAGGGCATCCTTCCATTCCCAAGAAAGGATCGCACCATCAAACCATGGGATCAAACACTTAGAGCGTGTCGCGGGCATCGAGATTCAGGATTCTCAGTTTCCATGCAATGTGCTTCCCTTCTGCTAAGGCAGGTATGGGGGGTCTGATG
>NZ_NWMQ01000035.1:0-31957 GCF_002901215.1 Paracoccus sp. SY
ACCACGTTGCAGGGAATGCCCCGGCGCATCGCCGCATAGCTGAGGCAGGAGGCGTGGTTGCCCGAGGAATGCGTGGCAACCCCCCGCGCCGCCTGCGCCTCGTCCAGGCCGAAGACGGCGTTGGCCGCGCCGCGCACCTTGAAGGCGCCGGGCTCCTGGAAGTTCTCGCACTTGAAGAACAACCGCGCCCCCGTCAGCTCGTCGAGATAATCCGAGGTGCGCACCGGCGTGCGCCGGATATGAGGCATGATGCGCTCATGCGCAGACAGCATGTCCGCGTAAGTGGGGATGTGCAGGGGGGACGTCATCAGCGCGCGTGGCCTCTTGTCTGCGGTCATGGGGCGCCCTTGGCGGGCGCGCCACTGGCCTTGTCAGGCATCGATCCCGGGTGCGGGCGTTTCCTGCAGGTATTGCATGGCGACGCCGACACCGCCCTTTTCATGCGGAACCTTGGCCTTGGCCAATCCCATCTCGACGCCGCTCAGCGCACCGATCAGGGTCAGGTCGTTGATGTCGCCCAGATGGCCGATGCGGAAAATCTTGTCCGCCACCTTCGACAGCCCGCTTCCCAGAGAGATGTTGTAGTGACGCAGGGCCTCGGACCGGAAATGGTCGGCGCTGTGCCCTTCGGGCATGACGACGGCCGTCAGGACGCCGCTTTCGTGTCCCTGGCGGTTGCACAGGACATCCAGCCCCCAGGCACGCACGGCGGCACGCGTGGCCGCGCCGTGACGCTGGTGCCGGGCGAAGATCGTGTCCAGCCCTTCCTCGTGCATCATCTTGATGGCCTCGACCAGGCCATAGAGCATGTTGGTCGCCGGGGTATAAGGGAAATAGCCCTTGGCATTGATGGCGATCATGTCGTGCCAATCCCAATAGGACCGGCGCGTGCCCCCCGCCTTCGACACCTCCACCGCCTTGGCGCTGACCGCGTTGAAGCTGATCCCCGGCGGCAGCATCAGGCCCTTCTGCGACCCCGAGACCGCCACATCGACGCCCCATTCGTCGAACCGGAAATCGATCGACCCCAGCCCGGAGATCGTATCCACCATCAGCAGCGCCGGGTGTCCGGCGGCATCAAGGGCGCGCCGCACATCGGCGATCGGCGAGACCGAGCCGGTCGAGGTTTCGTTGTGAACGACGCAGACGGCCTTTATCCTGTGGCCGCTGTCGGCGCGAAGGCGCTGTTCGATCTGGTCGGGATCGGCCCCGGAACGCCAGTCCCCGCCGATGAACTCGGCCTCGATGCCAAGCTTCTCGGCCATCTTCTTCCACAGCGTGGCGAAATGGCCGGTTTCATACATCAGGACGCTGTCGCCTTCCCGAAGGACATTGGCAAGCGCCGCTTCCCATGCCCCGGTGCCCGAGGACGGATAGATGATCACGTCCTGCGTGGTCTTGAAGATGGTCTTGATCGCGGCAAGCGCCTCAAGTCCCAGTTCGCCGAATTCGGGGCTGCGGTGGTCGATCACCTGCGCGGACATCGCGCGCAGGACGCGGTCGGGCACCGGGCTTGGGCCTGGTATCTGCAGAAAGTGCCGTCCGGAAACATGGGTCATCTGGGTTCCCTCACTCAAAGCGCCAGGCGCCATTCATTTGGATAATGTATTCATTATTACAGTTGGCTTGTCAACGGGTGTGTGACTTCCGCCGATCCGGCCGGGCAGAACCCCGGCCGCAGTTGCTCTCAGTTGGGGATGACGACGAAGATCAGCCACAGGACCAGCGGCGAGACCAGGGTGACGAGCGTGCCGAACTTCATCAGCTGCTTGAAGAAGATCTGCCTGTCGATCCCTTGCGCGTTGGCCAGAACCAGGGCTCCGCTGGTCGAGAAGGGGCTGACGTCCACGATCGTCGATGCCACGGCCATGCCGGCGATGAAGCTGATCGCGCCGATGCCGCCGTCCCCTTGCAGGAACGGAACGGCAAGCGGGATCAGCGCGCCCAGCAAGGCCGTCGAGGAGGCAAAGGCCGACACGATGCCGCCGATATAGAACAGCAGCAGCGCCGCCAGCATCGGCGACGCCATCGAGGCCACGCTGTTGCCCACGAAGTCGATGGTTCCCATGTTCTCGAGCACGGCGATATAGGTTCCGACTCCGGTGATCAGCATGATTTCCGGCCAGGCGATCTGCCCCACGGAACGCTTCTGATGGGTCGGCTGGCAAAGCGCGATCAGCAGGCCGACCGTCAGCGAGACAAAGCCGATGTCCATCTTGAAGGCCAGAACCATGAGGGCAACGGCCGCCAGGCCGACCAGGGTCAGGATCTGGACCGGGCTGCCATCCTTCATGTTGGCATAGGACACGTCATCGACCAGCTTGTTGGTGTCGCCGCGTCCGCCTTCCTTTGCCACGCGCTTCGACAAGGCCTCGGCCTCGCTGTCGCCGAAGATTTGCGGGCCGCTGGCCGACCGGGCGATCTCGACATGGGGGACGGGATAGGCTTCGCCCAGGTCGGCGCGGGCGCGCATCAGTTCACGTCCGCCCAGCATCATGAACAGGATCAGGACGACGATGCCATTGCACAGGAAGCTGGCGGCAGCGGTGGTCAGCGGGCTCAGCGGCAGGCCCGCGCGTTCGACGACGCCATTCGTGATGCCGCCGAATATCCCTAAGGGCGAGAAGGCCCCGGCAGAGGCGCCCATGGCCACCATCATCCCCATCAGGAGAGGAGAAATCTGATACCGGAAGGCAAAGCTGAGGGCGATGGGGGCGACGATGGCCACGGCCCCGGGCGTCACGGCGCCGATCGAGGTCAGCACCGCTGCGATCGCGAACATGATCCAGGGAATAAGCCCGACCCGGCCCTTGACCGCCCGGACGGCGGCACGGACGATCCAGTCGATCGTGCCGTTGTTCTGGGCCAGTGCGAACAGCCAGGTGATGCCCGCCAGCGTCAGGAACAACCCGCTGGGAAAATCGGCGATGATGTCGCGGGTGGTTACCCCGGCGACCAGTGTTCCCACCAGGAACGCGCCGACGAAGGCAAGAACACCGATGTTGATGGGCAATAATGTGGCGATAACGAACATCGCACAAAGCAATAGGATGGCGATCAGATGATCAGTCATGCAGGCCTCCCCTCCTGGACATGTGATGATCCGGGAAGGCTACTCAGATTCGAATTCATAATAAAGAATAAATTATTAGACCTCAGACTAATGGTTACTGCTGCGACATGTGCGTTAGATTATTGATGCTATTTAGCCAGTTATGCTGATTGAACTGCCCGACCAAGCCACCATCCGGTCCTTAGCGTATCACTCGGCTGGGACATGCCTGCCGCAGCAGAAGCGGCTTGAAGCGAAGATGCGCGCCGTCTGGAACGGTGCCGGAAGGACCGTCCTGGGACAGAACGCGCTCTGCTTCCTTCAGTTTTTCGCGACACGACCAAGATCCACCCTTGATCCTGATCCCGTATCATCCATATACCATCCATGTGGATGGAATGAAGATGATGGCAGAGATACGCAGCCTGCGGGACAAGACACCCGAAACCGAAAAGATCACGATCAACCTCGGCTATGTCGATCTTGGCCGCATCGATCTTCTGGTCCAGGAAGGATTCTATTCGAACCGCAGCGACTTCATCAGGACGGCGATCCGCAACCAACTGGACAGCCACCGCGACATCGTCGCCCGGTCCGTCGAACGACACATGATGGACATGGGCCTGAGGGATTTCAGCCGGGCCGAGCTTGAGGCCGCCCAAAAGGCTGGTGAGGTTCTGCATGTGAAGGTGGTCGGCTTGGCACGTTTTGGCCCGGACATCACGCCGGAACTGGCAAGGGCCACGATCGGTTCGATCTCGGTCTTGGGGGCGTTGCAGGCCAGCCCCGACGTCAGGAAGGCCCTGGCGGACCGAATTCTCTAGCCCCTGCAAAGGACAAACGGATGAAGACCTTTGACGTCGGCGCCTTGCGCCAGGCGATTGCCAAGCTTCGGCTTGACGGGCCGAACGATCTTGTGCAACGCACCCTGGCCCAGCATGGGCTGAGCGTTCCGGGCGAGGGGACGGGCTTTCAACCGCCCTTTGGTGCTTCGGGCGCGCAATCCGCCGCGGATCCGGTTCCGCCGGGCGCCAGCATCACGACCGACCGCTTCTCCTGCAAGGCTGGCAGCCGCGAGTATCTGGCCTATCTGCCCGCCTCGGCCAGCAAGGGCATCCGGGGCATGATCGTCATGCTGCACGGCTGCACACAGACCCCGGCCGATTTCGCGCGGGGGACGGGCATGAACGCCCTGGCCGAAGAACACCGGCTGCTGATCCTTTATCCCCATCAGTCGCGCGGCGAGAACGCCCAGTCCTGCTGGAACTGGTTCAGCATCGGCGATCAGCGCCGGGGTCGGGGCGAGCCCGAGATCCTGGCGCAGATGGCGCTTGACCTGGCAGGCCGCCACAAGGTGCCCCGGGATCGGATCTTCGTGGCGGGTCTTTCCGCCGGTGCGGCCATGGCCGTCATCCTGGGCCAGACGCATCCCGATGTCTTTGCCGCGGTCGGCGCCCATTCCGGCCTGCCCTTCGGCGCCGCCAAGGATGTGCCTTCGGCCTTCGCCGCCATGAACGGCAACGACCCCGGCCAGACCGCGCCGCGCCGGGACGCAAGACCCACACCGACCATCGTCTTTCACGGCAGCGCCGACCGGACCGTCCATCCTCTGAACGGAGAACGGATCGCCGCAGCCACCCTGGCCGCAGGACCGGACCAGACCGTTCTGGAACGCAAGACCGGCAGGATCGGCTCTCGCGGTTACAGCCGCGAGATCACCGCCCTTGTGGACGGTGGCATCCTTCTGGAACACTGGGTCATCAACGGCCTGGGACATGCCTGGTCGGGCGGCAAGCCCGGCGGATCCTATACCGACCCCCAAGGCCCCGATGCCAGTGCCGAGATGGTGCGCTTCTTCCTGGACCGGCCGGCGCGCTGACATCCTTGCACCGTGCCGCCCACGCTCCGGCCGGCCCAACGCCCGATGCTCAGGGCAACTGGCCCAGATAGCTTCGGACCTCCTCTGCTTCCGTCATCCCCGGCAGTACCTCTCCCTGGAGTTCCGGTGGCACGGTCCAGCCGGGGTCCACGCCCGTCATGTCCGGCAGTTCGTGGGCGATGCCCTGGTGGCACTCGATGCAGGTGCGTTCGCCGGACAGAAGATACTTGGTGTGGATTTCCGCCGCGCGCGGCGCCTGGCGTCCCAGGTCCATCGCGATGGCCGAATGGCAGTTGCGGCATTCCAGGCTGTCATTTGCCTTGAGCCGCGCCCATTCGCGCTTGGCCATCACCAGGCGATGTTCCAGAAACTCCTGCCTTGTGTCGATGGTGCCGAAGATCGAACCCCAGACCTCTTTCGAGGCCTGCATCTTGCGGGCGATCTTGTCGGTCCAGTCATGCGGAACGTGACATGCAGGGCAACCCGCCCGCACCCCGGACCGATTCGAGTAATGAACCGTGTGGGACATTTCCTCGTACACGTTGTCGCGCATCTCGTGGCAGGAAATGCAGAAGCCCTCGGTATTGGTGAATTCCAGGGCCGTGTTGAACGCCCCCCAGAACACGACGCCGCCGACAAAGCCGCCAAGCGTCAGGAAACCCAGACCCAGGGTGCCCGCCGGGGTCCACAGGACATGCCAGAACCAGCGGAAAGGTTGCAGGATCCGGCGCATGTCACTCCCTCCCTGCGCCGGTCGCGCCCATCTCGGACATGTCGGTGAAGGTGTTCTCGATCAGGGCGGCCGCATCCGCCTGGGGCACATGGCACTGGGTGCAGAAATAGCGCCTGGGTGACACGTCCGCCAGCATCTGCCCCTCGCGCGTCATGTAATGGGTGATCGAGATCATCGGCGCGCCCGACCCTTGCGTCATCTCGCGCGTGTGGCAGGACATGCAGCGGTTGGTGTTGACCGAAAGCTGATACCCCTCGATCGAATGGGGAATGATCGGCGGCTGTTCGGGATAGGCGCGCATCTGCCGCACGTCGTCGGTGACGAAGCGGGGGATCGGCGCGGCCGGACCCGACTGCATCGGATCGGGCTGCGGCCCGGACAGTTCGGACACATTCTGCGCCATGACGAAGCTGGCGGCAAAGCAGGCGGCAAGGACAAGCGAAAGGCGGATCTGTCCCATCACACGCGCTCCACCCGGACCGCGCATTTCTTGAAGTCGGTCTGCTTCGAGATCGGGTCCGTCGCGTCCAGCGTCACCTTGTTGATCAGCTGGCTGGCGTCGAACCAGGGCACGAAGATCACGCCGGGCGGCATCCGGTTGCGGCCACGGGTTTCCACGCGGCTGCGGATCTCGCCCCGACGAGAGACGATGCGCACCTCCATCCCCTGGTTCAGGCCGCGTTCGCGGGCGTCGATGGCGTTCATGAAGACCTTGGCGCCGGGAAAGGCCTTGTAAAGCTCGGGCACGCGCATCGTCATCGACCCGGAATGCCAGTGTTCCAGAACCCGGCCCGTCACCAGCCACATGTCGAATTCGTCGTCGGGGCTTTCGGCGGGCGGTTCATAGGGAACGGCGATGATGACCGCCCGGCCATCGGGGTTGCCATAGAATTCGACCCCCTTGCCCGGCTTGACGTAAGGATCGTAACCCTCGCGGAAGCGCCACAGGGTTTCCTGGCCGTCCACGACCGGCCATCGCAGGCCGCGCACATCGTCGCTTTGATAGACGTCGTACGGGGCAAGGTCGTGGCCGTGACCGCGACCGAAGGCGGCATATTCCTCGAACAGGCCCTTCTGGATGTAGAAGCCGAAATCCCTGGCCTCCTGGTTCGCGTAATCCTCGCGCAGATCTGCCAGCGGGAATTGGTCCACCTGGCCGTTTGCGAAGCAGACGTCGAACAGGGTCTTGCCGCGAAACTCGGGATGGGCGTCGAGGATCTCGGCGGGCCAGGTCTCGTTGGTGGTGAAGCGTTTCGAGAATTCGACAAGCTGCCACAGATCCGACCGCGCCTCGCCCGGCGCATCGACAAGCTGGTGCCAGGCATGGGTGCGCCGTTCGGCATTGCCATAGACGCCCTCCTTCTCGACCCACATGGCGGCCGGAAGGATGATGTCGGCGGCCATCGCCGTCACCGTCGGATAGGCATCCGACACCACGATCAGGTTGTCGGGGTTGCGATAGCCCTGGTATGTCTCGTTCTGGGAGTTGGGCGCGGCCTGAAGGTTGTTGTTCACCTGGATCCAATAGAAGTTCAGCACCCCGTCCTTCAGCATCCGGTCCTGCAGCACGGCGTGAAAGCCGGGCTTCGTGTTCAGAAGCCCGTGCGGCAGCTTCCACAATTCTTCCGTATGGGCGACATGTTCGGGGTTCGTGACCACCATGTCGGCAGGCAGGCGGTGGGCAAAGGTCCCCACCTCGCGCGCCGTGCCGCAGGCCGAGGGTTGGCCGGTCAGCGAGAAGGGCGAATTGCCCGGTTCCGAGATCTTTCCGGTCAGCAGATGGATGTTATAGAGCATCTGGTTGGCCCAGACGCCCCGGACATGCTGGTTGAACCCCATCGTCCACAGCGACATGACCTTCCGGTCGGGATCGGCGTAAATCTCGGCCAGATCCTCCAGGAAGCCCGGCTCGACCCCGGAAAGCTCGCTGACGTAGTCCAGCGTATAGGTCGAGACATGCTCCTTGAAGGCCTCGAAGTCGCTGTCCTCCATCAGGCCGGGATTGCCGGCGCCGGTGGCGGCCAGTTCCAGTTCGTGTTCAGGCCGCAGGCCATAGCCGATATTGGTGGCGCCTTTCTTGAAGACCGTATGCCGGTCCACGAAGTCCTGGTTCACGCGCCCGGTCTGGATGATGTGGTTGGCGATATAGTTCAGGATCGCCAGATCGGTGCCCGGCTTGAACACGATCGGGATGTCAGCCAGATCCATCGACCGGTGGGTGAAGGTGGACAGGACCGCGCATTTTACATGCGGCGTTCCCAGACGGCGGTCGGCCAGTCGGGTCCACAGGATCGGATGCATCTCGGCCATGTTCGAACCCCACAGCACAAAGGCATCGGCATGTTCGAAATCGTCATAGCAGCCCATCGGCTCGTCGATGCCGAAGGTGCGCATGAAGGCCACGGCGGCCGAGGCCATGCAATGTCGCGCATTGGGATCGAGGTTGTTCGACCGGAACCCCGCCCGCATCAGCTTGGTCGCCGCATATCCTTCCAGCACGGTCCACTGGCCCGACCCGAACATGCCGATCCCCTCGGGGCCCTTTTCGGCCAGGACCTTCTTGACCTTTTCGGCCATGACGTCGAAGGCCTCGTCCCAGCTGACCGGCTCGAATTCGCCGTTCTTGTCGAACTGGCCGTTCGTCCGGCGCATCAGCGGGGTCGTCAGCCGGTCGGCGCCGTACATGATCTTGGACAGGAAATAGCCCTTGACGCAGTTCAGCCCGCGATTGACCTCGTGCTGCATGTCGCCATGGGTGGCGACGACCTTGCCTTCCTTGACCCCGACCATCACGCCGCAGCCGGTGCCGCAGAACCGGCAGGGCGCCTTGGACCACTGGATCTTCAACGCCTCGACCCCGCCCGGAACGGGCTGGGACAGCGCCTGCTGCGGCAGGCCCGCGGCGGACGCGGCAAGCGCTGCGGCATGCGCCTTGAGAAGCTGGCGCCGGGTCAGGTCAAGGGGCATGGCAGTTCCTCCGTTTCCTCGGCGTGTTCGAAGACCATGCTGGCCGCGAGAACGCCCTTCATCAGGTTGATTTCGGTCAGCCGGTCCCCCAGCGTCCCGGTGCTATTCCCTTCGATGGTGACGATCAGGCGGGTGGCGTCGCCTCCGTGGATTTCGACGCCTTCCAGCCGCCCGACCACGTCGCGAACCTCTGCCATCGCTTCCGGGGCGACCGTCACGACGGCGGATGACACATGCCAGCGTGGCTCAGGCATCCTCGACCTCTCTTTCCTCGGTTTCCCGTTTCACGGCGGGGATCGCTTCGGCCGGGCAGGTTGCCGAACAGGCCCCGCAGCCGGTGCAGGCGGCCGTGTCGATCCGCGGCAGGAACGGTGCGCCGATCCGTGGCTGCATCGCGATCGCCTGTTCGGGACAAGCATCCCGGCAGCTCATGCAGGCGATGCCCGCATGGACCAGGCATTCAGCCGAGATCTGCATCACATGTCCCATGCGCCGGTCGGGCAGGAAGACCGGTTCGGGACAGGACGCGGCGCAATCGCCGCAAAAGATGCATTCGCCTGCCTCGGGCCTTATCGCCACGCCGTCCGACGCCAGGACCAGGATCGCCTGCGGACAGGCATCGACGCAGGCCCCGCAGGCCGTGCAGGCGCCTAGCGACGTGATCGAGACCCCCGGCGGGCGCGGCAGGAATGGCGCAGGGCGGGCCATGCCGCGCAACAGGTTCCGTCTCGATATGCCGGGACGGGCGTCCATGTCCTAATGCCCCGACGGGCCAGGGGGTCCGGCGATCATCTGGTATATCCAGACAAGAAAGCCGTAGCCCCCCACGAAAGCTACGGCAACGATTGGCCAGATACCAAAAGCCAGAAGCAGGAACTGCGCCATCTCTCCGCGGCGCGTTGGTTCTTGCTTCTCGGGTGCGGTGGCATGTCTGTCCGACATTGCTACCTCCTCGGTTGCAGTTCTGATGGCGTTCTGCTGTCTGTCTTGAAAGGCTAGCAAAGGTCTTTATTGAAATTCAACTCTCACGGGATTTTTCGGGGAAAAAATTTCTCCGCAAGAAAATAAGGGCTCGCCAGGTCACATGGCCGGCGACGGCGCAGCCAAGTCGTTAACCTTTGTTGGCCGCGCCGGGGGAACGGATCCGGGTGGAGGGTGTTTCCCCCCCGCATTCCTCATCCCCGGAGAACGTCCATGTTCCTGCGAGTCGATAAGCTGCAAGTCGAACTGCCCGCCCCCAAGCGCCAGGATCCCAATGCTGGCGCCGCCCTTCAGGAACTGCTTGGCGGCAAGTATGGCGAAATGTCCACGCTGGGGAACTATATGTTCCAAAGCTTCAATTTCCGCAGCAAGTCGAAGCTGCGCCCCTTCTACAGCCTGGTCGCGTCGATCACGGCCGAGGAACTGGGCCATGTCGAACTGGTCAGCAACGGCGTGGCCATGCTGAACAACGGCCCCGACGAGCCCGGAAGGGACGAGAAATTCGGCGGCGACATCTCGAACGCGCCGTTCGAGGAGATGAAGGACATCCGGTCGGCGGCCTCGTTCTACAGCCATGCGGGCGGGGCGATCCCGGTCAACTCGAACTCGATGTCCTGGAACGCGGACATGGTGACCACGACCGGCAACGTGATCGTGGACCTTCTGCACAACTTCCACCTGGAATGCGGCGCGCGGCTGCACAAGCTTCGGGTCTATGAATCGCTGACGGATGCCAACATCACCGGGCGCGAGGTTTGCGGATACCTGCTGGTGCGGGGATCGGTCCATGCCCATGCCTATGCCCTGGCGCTGAAGAAGATCACCGGCGTCGATCTGGACAAGTTCCTGCCCACGCCGAACATCCCGCTGGGCAACATCCCGGAATGCCAGAAATACCTGGCCGAAGGGTCGCACCGCCGCCTTTATACCTTCAGCCCCAGCGATTATCAGGAAATGCGCGGCATCTGGGGCGGCGGCGGCGAAACCGCCCTGCCCGACGATCCGCCCGGCGAACTGGAAGTGGTGGACGGCCTGCCCGACGGCGGCAAGATCCATGACCTGACGGGCGTGCCCTCGGCCTTCACCCCCGATTACGCCCCCGAGGAGATGTTCGAGATCGCGGCCAAGCTTTACCAGAAGTCGCGCTGAGACCGATTGCGGCCGCCGGGCAAGGCGGCCGCATTTTCCAAGGAGGCCCGGATGACCCGACGTTCCCCCGACCTGCCCCTTGCGGCCACCGTTCTTGCCCTGTCCATCGGCGCGGGCCTGGCCGTCGGGAAAGCCATGCAATCCAATCCCAAGCGCCCGCACGACAGCGCGCCGGGCCGGACCGCCAGGAGGTCCAGCTTTGGCGGCTATCAGGTCGTGGGCCGCACCGTGACCATCAAGGCGCCGCGCAGCCGCATCTACGAGATGTGGCGCAACCCCGACCACCTGACCGATTTCATGGAAGGCCTGGCCGCCGTCCAGGTCAACGGCAATGACGTGACCTGGGTCATCGACACCCCCGACGGCCACCTGCCCATCGAGACCCGCCTGGTCGAGGATCGCCGCGACGAGGCGCTTGCCTGGCGGTCCGTGGAGGGCGCCGAAGTCGAGATCGAGGCAAAGGTCCAGTTGCGCGACGCCCCCGCCGGGCGCGGAACCGAGGTCGAGGCCCATATCGCCTGGCGCCCCCGAGCGGGCATCGTCGGCCAATGGGCGGCACGGCTGCGCGGCACCGACCCCAAGATCCGGGGCAAGCAGGATCTGAAGCGGCTGAAGATGCTTCTGGAAACCGGCGAGATCGCCACTTCGGCCAACAGAAAGGCAGACTGATGCGCGCATTGACCTGGCATGGCAAGCATGACGTTCGCGTCGATACCGTTCCCGACCCGGAAATCGTCAACCCCCGCGACGCCATCATCGAGGTGACGGCCACCGCGATCTGCGGATCGGACCTGCATCTTTACGACGGCGTGATCCCCGGACTGGTCCCCGGCGACATCCTGGGCCACGAATTCATGGGCCGCGTGGTCGAAACGGGTCCGAAATCGACCCTGAAGAAGGGCGACCGGGTGGTGGTGCCCTTCACCATTTCCTGCGGCGCCTGCTTCTTCTGCCAGCAGCAGCAGTTCTCGGCCTGCGACAATTCCAACCCGGTGGAAAAGCAGGAAGCGTCCGAACTGCTGTATGGCCATCCGATGAGCGGGCTTTTCGGATATTCGCACATGACCGGCGGCTATCCGGGCGGGCAGGCGGAATATGTGCGCGTGCCGTTTTCCGATGTGGGTCCGATCGTTGTGCCCGACGGCGTGTCGGACGAACAGGTGCTGTTTCTGTCCGACATCCTGCCAACCGGCTGGATGGCCGCCGAGAACGCCGACATCCAGGACGGCGACACCGTGGCCGTCTGGGGCTGCGGGCCGGTCGGGCTGTTCGCGATCCAGTCGGCGCTGCTGATGGGGGCCCATCAGGTGATCGCCATCGACCATTATCCCGGCCGCCTGGAGTTGGCGCGCAAGCTGGGCGCCAAGGTCATCGACTATACCCAGACCCATGTGCTGGAGGCCCTGATGGAGATGACCGGCGGCATCGGTCCCGACGCGGTGATCGACGCGGTGGGCATGGAAAGCCACGGCTTCGCCCCCGACCGGATCATGGACGCCCTGAAACAGAAGGTCGGCATCGGCGCTGACAACGTCCATGCGCTGCGAATGGCGCTGATGGCGGTTCGAAAGGGCGGGCGCGTGTCGATCCCCGGCGTTTATGGCGGACTGGCCGACAAGTTTCCCATCGGCGCGCTGATGGAAAAGGGACTGCAGATCCGCACCGGCCAGACGCATGTGCAGAAATACACCCGCCAGCTGCTACACCGCATCCTGGAGGGAGAGATCGACACGACCTTCCTGATCTCTCACCGCCTGTCGCTGGAAGATGCGCCGACCGGATACAGGAACTTTCACGGCAATCAGGACGAATGGACCAAGGTCGTCCTGACGCCCGGCGCGGCAAGGGGGATCTAGGATCATGCCAAGCACCACCGAAGACGGCGACAAGACGACCGAACCCGGCCCGATCGACCGTTCTGCCGGCGCGGCCGGCGCGGCCGGCGAGCCCTCGGATACCGATTACGTCCGCGCCACCGCGCCCGTGCGCAACAGGCTGGCCTGGCAGGTCCTGATCTGGCCCGTCGCGATGATCCTGCTGATCGTCCTGGGCGCGATCTGGGCGCTGTCATGACGGGCCATGAACCCAAGCCCGGACCCCGGCGGTTGGGCCGGGCCGGGATCCTGGTGGTGGCGATCCTCGCGGCCCTTGTGGTGGTGATCTTCCTGGGCCGCAACCTTTGGCACGCATCCGAGGTGACCGAGGATCCCCCCGCCATCGACGCGGGCGCCCGCCCCTGAAGGTGGACGGAACCGGAACCTGTCCAGCGGCTTTTCTTTTAAGAAGCAACTGGTTGGGGGACGGGCCATGGCCCAGGGATCGCGTTTGGACATACCGCCGATCAGGCCGGACGGATTGCAGCTTGACGAACCCCGCGAAAGGCAGCGCCGCTATTGGCGGGTGCAGCGGATCGCCTGGTGGGCGTTCGGCGGTGTCATGCTGCTGGCGATCCTGGGGCTGACCGGCAGCGGCGGGATCTTTCACAAGCAGACCGTCGATTTCGCGGCAGCCAGCGTCGAAATCCCGCGCGTCACCCGTTGGGAAGGATCGGACGACTTGTCCATCACCTTCCGGGAACCGGGCGACAGCCATGACATCACCATGTCGCAGCCCTTCTTCGACCGCTTCATGATCGAACGCATCCAGCCCGAACCCGACCGGACCGTCCTGCGCCCGGCCGCCCAGGCGATGACCTTTCCGGCCGCCGATGCGCCGCCCCACGAAGTCAAGTTCGACATCCGCGCCATGCATTTCGGCTGGACCGGCTTCGACATGACCATCGCCGGCGAAACGCGCCGGATCAACCTCGTCGTGCTGCCCTGACAGGAGGAAACCATGGATTCGGTCATTCGCGGCATCTCCATCTATCTTGTCCTGCTGGTCGCCACCCGCCTTTCGGGACGCCGCACCATGGCGCAGATGACGCCCTTCGATTTCGTGCTGTTGCTGATCATCGCCGAGACGACGCAACAGGCCCTGCTGGGCGACGACTTTTCCATCAGCAACGCGGTCGTGCTGATCCTGACGCTGTTTGCGACCGACGTGCTGCTGGCCTGGCTGAAAGGCTGGTCGCCGCGCCTGGGCTCGCTTCTGGACGGCAATCCCACGGTGCTGATCAGCGACGGCAAGATCGACCCCGAGGCGATGCGGCGCGCCCGCGTCAGCGTCGGCGATGTCCTGGAATCCGCGCGCGAACAGCAGGGACTGAAGACACTGGACGACATCGACGCCGCCGTGCTGGAGGTCAGCGGCGGCATCAGCATCATCCCCAAGCAGAGATAGACCGCCTGGAGGCGGCCTCTTGGCGGCCTATTTTTTCAGCTTCTCCTCGACCTTCTTGCGGCTGTTGCCCTCGGACTTGACGGCCTCGCGCACCTCGTCCCTGGACACGTCCATCTTCTCGGCCTCGTATCGGACCTCGTGGTCCTGTCCGCCCGCCACCTTGCGACGGTCCTGGGCGCGGCCCCTGCCTTGGTTTGCCATGGCTTTTCCTTTCCCAACTGTGCGGGACTTCAACGCAGGCGGGATCCATCCCGTTTCCCCGGCAGGAACCGATTAACCTTTATTCGCCTGCCAAACCGGAACAGATGCAGGCGGGAATGGTTCTTCTGGCTCAGGCCGGCACGCCGGCAACCTTTACCAAAGAGGTCAAGACCATGACAGACGCTGCCTATGACGTGTTCATCGACGGTCTGCGCAATGCGCACGCCATGGAAAACCAGGCGCTTTCGATCATGCAGCCGCAACTGAACCGGCTGGAGCATTATCCCCAGGTGTCCGCCCTGCTGGACCGCCATATCCGCGAGACCGAGGTCCAGATCCAGCGCCTGGACCAGATCCTGGAAAGCGTGAACGAATCCGCCTCGGGGCTGAAGGACACGATGCTGTCGCTCAGCGGGTCGATGGCGGCCGTCACCCACAGCATGACCACCGACGAGATCCTGAAGAACTCGCTGGCGAACTTCGCCTTCGAGCATTTCGAGATCGCGGCCTATACCGCGCTGATGACCGCGGCCGAACAGGCCAACATGACCCAGGCCCTGCCCCTTCTGAAGCAGAACCTGGACGAGGAACTGGCCATGGCTTCGGACATCCACGATGGATTGCCCGACGTGGTGCGCCAGTACATCGCCCTTTCGGCAAGCGACCAGCGGGCCGATATCTGAACCATGGCGGCGGAGGATTTCGACTGCGCCATCATCGGCGGCGGCCCTGCGGGGCTGACCGCCGCAATCTATCTGGCGCGTTTCCGCCGCAGGACCGTCCTGATCGACGCGGGCCAAAGCCGTGCCTCCCTGATCCCGCGGTCCCATAACCACCCCGGCTATCCCGACGGGATCCGGGGCAACGACCTGCTGGCGCGGATGCGCGACCAGCTGCAGAACTTCGGCGCCGTCACGATCGCGGAAAAGGCGACCGGGATCGTGCCGATGCCGGACGAACGGTTCCGCATCGCGGCGGGGCGCGACGTCACTGCATCGCATGTGATCCTGGCCACCGGCATCCGCGACCGCCTGCCGCCCATCGAGGGTGCGCTTGATCACGTCCGCGAAGGGCTGATCCGGCAATGTCCGGTCTGCGACGCCTATGAGCTGACCGACAAGCCGGTCGCGGTGATCGGAACGGCCGCCTGCGCGGCGGGCGAGGCGCTGTTCCTGCGCCACTATACGCCCCATGTGACGATGCTGACCCTGGGGGACGACCTGGACCTGTCCGACAGGGTGATGGACAAGCTGGCCAAGGCTGAGGTCCGAATTCTTCAGGAGCCTGTCGAATCTTGGGATTTCCGGCATGAGGAAGTCCGGGTCGGCCTTTCGACCGGGCAGGACCTGCGTTTCGCGGCTGTCTATTCCGGGCTCAGCAACGATCCGCAGAACGCCCTGGCCGCCGGATTGGGGCTGGACCTGGCCGATGATGGCCGCATCCAGACCGACGCGCATCAGCAGACCTCGATGCCGGGGGTCTTCGCGGCGGGCGATGTGGTGACCGGCCTGAACCAGATCGCCGTCGCCATGTCGCAGGGCGAGATCGCGGCAACCCATGTCCACAACCTGCTGCGGCTTCGGGAAGACCGCTGCGTCCCCGACAGCCTGTGACCACCGCCGCCCCGCGGCGCTGCAAGGAACAAACGCGGCCTGCATCCGTTTGACCACACCCCTTCAAGGAATTCCGCCATGGCGCCGCGCACGTTCTGGAAAGGCTACATGAAGCTGTCGCTGGTCACCTGCCCGGTGACAATGATGCCTGCCACGACCGAGGGCGAAAAGGTCCGCTTCCACACGCTGAACGCCAGGACCGGCAACCGCGTCACCAGCCAGTATGTCGATGCCGTCACCGAAAAGCCGGTCCGAGAGGAAGACGAGGTCAAGGGATACGAGCGCGGCGAGGACGATTACATCTTCCTCGAGGACGAGGAGATCGAGGCCGTCGGCCTGGAAAGCACCCGCACCATCGACATCGACATGTTCGTGCCCGATCACTCGATCGGCTGGGTGTGGTATGACCGGCCGCATTTCCTGTTGCCGGGGGACGAGGTGGGTCAGGAGGCATTCGCCGTGATCCGCGACGCCATGGCGGCGACCGGGACCGTGGGCATATCCCGCGTGGTGATGTATCGGCGCGAACGGGCGGTGATGCTGAAGCCGCGCGGCAAGGGGATCGTGCTGTGGACCCTGCGATACGGGGACGAGGTGCGCGACGAGGCCGACTATTTCGGCAAGGTCGCCGACGACAAGCCCGAGGCCAAGCTGATGACCCTGGTGCGCAAGCTGATCGACGAACGCACGACGGCCTGGGAAACCGAGATGGTGAGCGATCCGGTTCAGGACCGGTTGCTGGACATCATCGCCGCCAAGAAGAAGGGCAAGAAACGCGCCGCAAGGCCCAAGCCCCAGCCCCCGCAGGACGGCAATGTCATCGACATCATGACCGCGCTGAAGAAAAGCATCCAGGCCGAGGGACGCCGCAGCAGCCGCTGATCACCGCTTGCGGGCGCGCGGCGGCTTGAAGTCCAGCGGACAGGCGGCGGGGCGGAAATCCTCCCACGGATCGCGGGTCAGGGCATCCAGGCGCGCGGGGGTGTTCGTCAGGGTGAAGTAATCCGGGCCGATCTGGTCCAACTCGTCCCAGCCCACGGGCATCGACACGGCCGCGCCGGGGCGGGCGCGCGTCGAATAGGCGGCCACCGCCGTCATGCCGCGCTGATTACGCAGGTAGTCGATGAGGATCCGGCCCCTGCGCTTCGACTTGGTGATGGTCGAGACATAGGCCTCAGGCGAATCCGCCGCCATGGCATCGGCCAGGGCCTTGGTGAAGGCCTTGACGGCAGGCCAGTCCGCCTTGGGCGTCAGGGGCGCCACCACATGCAGCCCCTTGCCCCCCGATGTCTTCACGAAGCCTTCCAGCCCGGCATCGGACAGGCGCTGCCGGACCTCTTGCGCGCCGGCGATCACGGCGTCCCAGGGCACGCCTTCGCCGGGATCCAGGTCCATGGTGATGGTGTCGGGATGGTCCCAGTCGGCGACCGTGGACCCCCAGGGGTGGATTTCCAGCGCGGCCGACTGCACCAGGGCCATCAGCCCGTCCAGGTCGTTGATGGCGATCATCGCCTCCTCGGCCTTGGCCTTGGGATCCTTGACCAGGGCGATGTGCTTGCTGATGCCCTTCCAGGCGTGCTTCTGGAAGAACCGCTGCCCCTTGATGCCGCCCGGACAGCGCAGCAGGGCCAGCGGCCGGCCGGTGACGAAGGGCGCGATCCGGGGCCAGACCTGGGCATAGTAATCCGCCAGCCCTTCCTTGGTGATGCCTTCGCCCGGCCAATAGATGCGGTCGGGATGGGTCAGCGCGACGCGGCGGCGCGGCGCCTTGGGCGGATCGGCCTGCGGGCCGCCTTCGCGCACCACATCCGTGGCGGGCTTGTCTTCGCGCAGGCCCCGGAAGGACGCGTGGCGCAGCAGCCCGTCGGCGGTCCATGCGCGGAACTCCACCTCGGCCACCAGTTCGGGGCGCACGAAGCGCAGGCCCCGCGCCTCGTCCGCCGTCAGCTTCCCGGCAAAGGGGCTGCGGTCGATGCGCATCTCCTCCAGCCGGGTGCGCAGGTCGGCGGCCAGGGTGGCGGAAAAGCCGGTGCCGACGCGGCCCACATAATCAAGCTTGCCGTCATCGAAGACCCCCAGGGCCAGCGACCCCACCAGCTTGTCCGAGGTGGTCGAGGGCACATAGCCCGCCACCACGAATTCCTGCCGGGCCGAGCATTTGGACTTGATCCAGGTCTTGCCGCGACCCGACCGATAGGGCGCGTCGGCTTCCTTGGAGATGATCCCTTCCAGGCTGAGCCGGCAGGCGTGCCGCAGCACCATGGCGCCGGTCTCGCCGAAATGGCTGCTGTATCGCACCCGGCCGGGATCGGTGCCCACCAAGCCTTCCAGCATCCCCTTGCGTTCGATCAGCGGCACGTCGCGCAGGTCATGGCCGTCCAGATACATCAGGTCGAAGACATAGAACACGAAGCGGTCGTTGCGCCCCTCGGACAGATCCGCCTGGAGGGCCGGGAAATCGGACGCCCCCGCCCCGGATTCCACCACCAGTTCGCCGTCGATGATGGCGCTTTCGGCGGGCAAGGCGCACAGGGCGTCCGTCACCTCGGCCCCGAAGCGGTCGGTCCAGTCAAGGCCGCTGCGGGTCAGCAGGCGAACCTCCTGCCCTTCCAGCCGGGCTTGAAGGCGATAGCCGTCGAACTTCACCTCGTGCAGCCATTTCGCGCCGATCGGGGGCGCGGGCCGCAGGGTGGCAAGCGCGGGCTCGATGAAATCGGGCATCGCCGCCTTTCTGGCGCGGGCGGCGGGGGCACCTTCGTCCTTGGGGCGCGACCGGCGGGCCTTCTTGGGCGGTTTCGGCTTCTCCTCGGCGCTTTCGGCTACCTCCTCGACCGTGCGGCCGGTCTTCAGCGATTCCGGCCGTTCGGTCAGGATGTCGGGCGCGTCGGGGGGGCGGGCGGCCTCGTCGTCGGACTTGATCAGCAGCCAGTTCTCGCGCATCTCGCCGCGCTTGCCGCGCATCCTGACCAGATGCCAGCGGCCCGACAGCTTGTCGCCCTTCAGCTCGAACTCCAGCTTACCCTTGGCATAGTCGCCGTCCACGGGCACCCATGTGCCCCGGTCCCAGACGATGACCGCGCCCGCGCCATAGTTGCCCTTGGGGATGGTGCCTTCGAAGCTGCCGTAATCCAGCGGGTGATCCTCGACATGAACGGCAAGGCGCTTTTCGCCCGCGACCAGGCTTGGACCCTTGGTGACGGCCCAGCTTTTCAGCACGCCGTCCATTTCCAGCCGCAGGTCGTAATGCAGCCGCGTCGCCGCGTGCTTCTGGATCACGAAGGACTTGCCGGCCTTGCGCGCCTTGCGCCCGCGCGGTTCCCTGGTCTGGGTGAAGTCGCGCTTTTCGTTATAGGTGTCCAGCCCCGCCCCGGATGTCCCCGCCATGGCCTAGCCGGCCTTCTTGCGGCTGCGGGACGGCGCCTTGGGCCTGGCGCCCCCGCTGCGGGGCTTGGCGCTTGGCTGGCGGCGGGGCTTGGCCATGGCCGCGCTTTCGCGCAGGGCCTCCATCAGATCGACCACGGGTTCGGGCCTTGCCTCTTTCCGGGGCTGGATCTTGCGGCCCTCGATCTTGGCGCGGACCAGTTCGGCCAGGGCGGATTCGTAGCGGTCGTCGAAATCCTTGGGATCGAAGGTGCCGCGCTTGGTCTTGATGATGTGCTGGGCCAGATCCAGCATCTCGTCCGCGATCTCGATGTCGGGCACGTCGGCAAAGACATCCTCGGCGTCGCGCACCTCATAGTCGAAGTTCAGCGTGGTGGCGATCAGCCCGTCGTCATGGGCGCGGATCAGCACCGTGCGCACCCGGCGGAACAGGACGGTCTGGGCCAGGGCCGCGACCTTCTTCTTGCGCATCCCTTCGCGGATCAGGGCAAAGGCCTCGGCGGCCTCGGCATCGGTCGGAGCCAGGTAATAGGGCTTGTCGAAATACAGGTCGTCGATGTCGTCGCAGCCGATGAAGGCCGTGATGGACAGCGTCTTGTCGCTTTCGGGGACCGCCGCCGCGATCTCGCTCGGGGACAGGACCACATATTCGCCCGATGCGACCTCGTATCCCTTGACCTGATCGTCGCGGTCCACGGTCTTGCCGGTGTCCTCGTCCACGAAGACGCGGCGGACCCGGTTTCCGGTCTTGCGGTTCAGGGTGTGGAACGCGATCCGGTCCGATGTCGAGGCGGCGGTGTAAAGCGCCACCGGGCAACTGACCTCTCCGACCTTCAGAAAGCCCTTCCAGTTCGCCCTTGGCGCCATTGTCCCGCCTCCGTCCTGCGTCGGATCTGGAACGGCCTAGGCGGGTGCCGGTTCCATGTGCGCGGGGTGATGACCGGTCTGCATGACCCGCTGCGCCAGCGACCATTCGACGGATCGCGATCCGCCCGACGGGTCGTGGCCCAGAAGACCGTTGGGGCACAGCCGGTCGTCGTCCCAGCCGGGATGGTTGGCCACCGGATACAGGCAGATCCCCTCAACCTGCACGCCGCGTCCGCGCGCCCGCGCCACCTGGTCGCGGACATAGGCGAACCATGACGCGCGGCGTGCCCCCTCGGTCCCGGTTTCGGCGATCATCAGGGGGCGGTCGTACCGCGCGGCGACCTCGACCAGCAGGTCGGACAGGGGGCGATACCACGGGTGGTCCATGTCGATGGGCGGGCCGCCGTGGATCCACTGGTTGTTCCAATAGTAATTGACGCCCACGATATCCAGGAAGGACGGATCGCCGCCAAGCTGCGGCCACATCCGGCCCGAGATCAGCTCGAAGGCCTGGAACTGCGCGTCGTGATAGCCATGCGCTTCCCACAGCGGGCGGCCGTTCTGCGGGTCGTGGTGGATCGCCAGCAGGGGTTCGGCATGGACGAAGCGCGCGCGCGGATCGACGGCGCGCAGTTCGTGCATCGCGGCGATGGATGCGCGGGCAAGCTGGCATTTCAGTTCATATCCCCGATGCGCGGCAAAGGGGTTGAGGTATTGGGCGTCGCCCCCCGCCCAGGCGAAGAAGCTGATCTCGTTCACCGGGCACCAGAAGGGCACGGCGTCCGTCAGGTCGCGGTGATGAAGCGCCACGGCGCGGGCAAAGCGGGCGAAACGGTCCACGAAAGCCGCGCCCCAGATGTCCAGGTCATCGGGCCAGCCATAGTGCAGCAGATCCCAGACGACCTGCGTCCCGGTGTCGCGCGCGGCCGTCATCATCGGCGTCAGGGAGGAGAAATCGTAGCGGCCCGGCGCGGTCTCGACCAGGTGCCAGCGGACACCGTCGCGGCAGGCCCTGATGCCCAGATCCGCCAGTTGCCGGTAATCCTGCGCGGCATGGCTGTCGTGGCCGATGGCCCCGATCAGATCCAGCCGGCGACCGTTGCGCAACCGGTGGGTCGATGCCTCCCACCCGCCCAGGGTGAAGCTGGCGAAGGTCGCGGGCGCGGGCGCGGGCCGGCGTTCGGCCAGGACCCTGTCGATCAGCGCCCGCCATTGCGGCACGACCACCTGCGCGGAATAGGTGGCGTGGACATGGGCTTGCAGCGCGGCCCCGATCCGCCGCCGTAGCGGGGCATCGGCCAGCAGGCGCATCATGGCCCGCGCCACTGCCTGCGGGTCTTCGTGGGGCACGAAGATGCCGCTGACGCCGTCGGCGATCTGTTCCAGGGCGCCATTGTCGGGCGTGGCGATGACCGGCAGGCCCGCCGCGCCCGCCTCGGCGATGACATGGGGCATCCCCTCGCCGCGCGACAGCCAGCAGAAGACGTCCATGGCCGACATCAGGTCCGGCACATCCTTGCGGTCGCCGTTAAAGATCATCCGCCCGCCCAGAGGTTCGGCCATGCGGCGCAGTTCCCCCTCGTATTCCGGCATGAAGGCGTCGGGTCCGCCGACGATCACGAAGCGGGCACGGGGGTCGATGTCGGCGACATGCAGGGCGGCCGCGATGAAATCCTCGACCCGCTTCTTGCGGTCCAGGCGGCCGACCCAGCCGATCAGCACCTGATCGGCGCCGATCCCTAGGGCCGCGCGCATGGGACCGCGCGCAGCGGGATCGAATTCGCCCAGATCGACCATGGACGGGATTTCAAGCGCATCCCCCGGTCGGTCGGGCATCCTGCCCGCCGCAGCGGCGCGGATGCTGTCGCAGACGCCGACATAGCGCGCGGTAAAATGCTTGGGCCCCGCCAGGGCCTCGGACACAAGCCCCCCGTGTTCGATCAGCGGCGGGCGCAGCGCCATGCGTTCCAGCGCGGGATAGATGTCGGCGACGTTCTGGCAGGACACGACCACATCGGCCCCCGCCAGCTTGCGGCGCAGATAGTCGATTGTGTCGTCGAACCCCAGGCCATAGGGCGTGGTATCGACATGCACGCCCAGATCCGCCAGTTGTCCATGGGTCTGGTCGGGCATCCCCTCCTTGCGGAAGCAGGGGATGACGGTGATGCGGTAACGGTCGCGCGGCAGGTTGCGGGCCAGCAGGCGGATTTCCGTTTCCTCGCCGCCCACGACCAGCCAGGCCATGACAAAGGTGATGCGGATCAGGCGGTGGCCGTCATGGGGCTGGGGAAAGACCTCGGGGGGGATGGTGCCCCAGGCAAGGGTGTCATCCGCGTTCATGCTGCCTCGAACACGATCTGGAGGAAGTCCGGGCGCTCCGCCACAAGGCGGCGCAGGAAATCCGGTGCGTCATCGTAAGGCACCACATGGGTGATCATGTGCCGCCGGATCAGGTCGCCTTCGGCCGCCAGCAGCCGCAGCGTTTCCTGCGCCAGCCGCCGCTGGTCCCAGGCATGGGCCACCGGGCGCGGCATCCGGTTGATCTGCGCGCAGCGGATCGCCAGGCCGTTGTGATGGAACTCCTCGCCCAGCCGGGCGCCGTCCATGCCGCCCTGATAGAAGGCAAGGTCGATCACCGTCCCCTGCGGACGCAGGGCCTGAAGGCAGCGGTGAAGGCTGTCGGATCGCGCGCGGGTCTGGAAGACGTATTCCGCGCCCCGTCCGCCGGTCTTGTGGTGCCAGGCGGTCTTGGCGTAACGCACCGCCTCGTCCTCGCCCATGGCGATGAAACCCATCTTGCGCGCGATGTCCTGGCGGAAGGGCGAGGGGTCCACCACGACGATTTCCGATGCGCCGCCCTGGCGGGCGAACAGCGCGCAGAACAGGCCCACCGTGCCGCCGCCCCAGACCAGGACCGGGCGGCCTTCGACCCCCGCGCCCAGGTTCGGGACATTCGCGCCGAACTGGTCGGCGTCGGCGTGCAGGATGCCGTTGGCGGCGATGGGTCCCATCTGCGCCACGAAGATGCCCAGGATCGGGTCCATCCCGTCGGGCATCTTCAGCAGCAGGTCATGGGCGGGGTTCGCGGTGTGGCCGGTCTTGTGGCCGAAGGTGGTGGCCAGCACGTCGCCATTGGCAAAGCCCGGCGCACGCGCGTCGATGACCTTCGCCACCTCCATATAGCCCAGGAAGTTCACCGGGAAATGCGCGGACGGCTCGCCCGGGATGAACAGGCCCTGCCAGTCGTCCCAGCGGCTGTGCAGATAGGGGTTCGAGCCTTTCAGGAAGGTCAGTTCCGTCCCCGCCGACAGGCCGGTGTAAAGCAGATCCAGCCGCAGCTGCCCGTCGCCCGCCGGGCCTTCGTCATAGCCGAAGAAATAGGGTTCATGCGGGCGTTCGATGCCCAGGGACCGGATATGGCGATGCTCATGCGGCATCAACGGAACCTTGCGAAGCGGACGCACGAAAGATGGGCTGCGGGTCAGCCCGCAGCCCCTCCATCTTCACGAGGGCGCCGTCGCGGGCGGATTCGGCGATCGCCAGGGCGACGCGATGGGTCATCAGCGCCTCGGCGTAAGGGCAGCGGATGCGGTTTTCACGGCCCTGCACCGCCTCGACGAAGTCGCGGTCCTCGCGCCAGACGGGATCGCCCTGGGCAGGACGCACGGGACGGCCCCGGCCCACGTCCACCATGATGTCGTGATCGCTGATCTCCAATGCCATGCCATCGGCAAAGACGTGCAGCCCGACCCGATGGTTCCATCGCAGCAGGCAAGTGGCCGACAGGTTGGCGATCGCGCCGCTGGCAAAGCGCAGCGTGGCGGCCGTCGCGGTGGGCACGGTCAGGCCCTGGAAGTCGTCGCGGTCGCGGCGCGCGGCCATTCCGAAAACCTCGGTCACGTCGCCGGCCAGGAAACGGGCGGCGTCGATCACATGGGTCGCCTGTTCCACGACCTGGCCGCCGCAGCGGTCCTGGTCCCACCACCATTGCGGAGGCGGCGTCTGGTCCAGCCAGAAGCCCTGGATCAGATGCGCGGGGTTCCGGGCCAGGTGGCCGCGGGCCTCGTCCATCGTGTCCAGATAGCGCCAGTGGTATCCGACGGCGGTGATCAGGCCCGCCTTCTCGACCTCGGCCGCGATCTGCTGGGCCAGGTCGATGTCCAGCGACAGGGGCTTTTCGACGAAGAACGGCAAGCCCTTGGCAATGCAGGCGCGTTCCGGCGCGCCATGGGCAAAGGGCGGCACGCAGATGAAGACCGCGTCCAGATCCTCGGCCGCCAGCATGGCCTCGTGGTCGGCATAGGCGACGGCGCCCGTGTCCCGGGCCGCCTGGGCCGCGCGGCCCTGGTCGGGGTCGCAGACGGCGGCGATATGGACATCCTCCATGGTCCGCAGCACGCCGAAATGGCGATGCGCGATGCCCCCCGCGCCGATGAAGCCCAGCCTTGTCTTGGTCATTCCGTCCTCGTTCCGTTGGCGCAATACATGTCGGTAAATCTGCACGGTATCCGCCGCCATGCGCGCGGCGGTGAAGCATTTCGACCAGCGGGCCTGTCCGTCGCGGGCCACGATGGCGCGGCGGGCCGGATCGGTCAACGCCTGCGCCATGGCGTCGGCCAAAGGCCGCGACCGGCGGGGCGGGACCAGCCAGGGGTGATCTGGGCCAAGCGCCTCGGCCGAGCCGGTGACGTCTGTGGCGACGGCGGGCAGGCCCATGGACATCGCTTCCAGCAGGACCAGGGGCAGCCCCTCGAAGCTGGAAGGCAGCACAAACAGATCGGACGCGGCCATCAGCGCCGGCACGTCGTCGCTGCGGCCCAGGAAGCGGACGGCATCCGCCAGGCCCAGCCGCGCGGCCCAGTGGGCCAGACGCGCCGCCCCCGGACCATCGCCCGCCAAGGCAAGCCGCGCCGGAACGCCCCGCCGGTGCAGGCGCGCAAGCGCCACCAGAAGCGTGCGGTGCAGCTTTTGCGGTGTGAAGCGGCCGACACAGAGCAGGTCCAGCCCGTCGCCGCCCCGGTGGAGCAGGGGTGGCGCCTGGGTGCCGTTCGGAACCGCGTGCACGGGCAGGTCGGGCGCCATGCCCGCAAGCGCCGCCCGCCACTCCGTCGCCGCCGCTTCTGACACGGCGATGATCGCATCCACGTCCCGGCTGGCCTTGGCGTAATGGGCGACCTGGGTGTCATCGGTCAGCAGCCAGGGCAGGTGTTCGGTGCGGATCACCGCCCTGCCCGCCTGTGCCGCAGCCGCGACAAGGGCGTGGCCTTCCCACCCGATGCCGGCATGGACATGCACGATTTCCGCAGGCGACGCGGCAATGGCCGCGGCGGGATCGTCCAGGTCAAAGACGGTGGCGGACAGACCCATGGCCCCTGCCCTGGCAGCAAGGCCCCCACCCGCCGCATGGTCGGGAAAGGCCAGCGTCGCCATGCCGGGCGGCAGGCTGGCCGCCAGGGTCAGCATGTGTTCGCCCACGCCCGACGGATCGGGGCTGTCGGTCAGCATCAGGCACCGCATCAGGGATCAGGCCGTCGCTTCCGGGACCGCCTGCCGTGCGCCCAGGCGGCGATGGATGGCAAGCGCCTGCCCCACCACCTGATCCATGTTGTAATAGCGATAGCTGCCCAGCCGCCCCGCGAAGATCACGCCGGGTTCGGCGGCGGCCAAGGCATCATAGCGGCGGAACAGTTCCTGGTTTTCCGGCCTGGGGATCGGGTAATAGGGATCGCCCTCGGCCGAGGGATATTCATAGCTGATCGAGGTCCTGGCGTGGCTTTGCCCGGTCAGGTGCTTGTATTCGGTGATGCGGGTATGGGGCACGTCCTCGGCCGGGAAGTTCACCACGCCGACCGGCTGGAACTGCGGCTGGTCCAGCGTCTCGTGCCGGAAGCGCAGGCTGCGATAGGGCAGCGTGCCGAAGCGATGCCCGAAATAGGCGTCGATCGGTCCGGTATAGACCACCAGCCCGCCCTTGTCGGCGGGTTCGAGGTCGTGGAAATCGGTGCCAAGCGCCCGTTCGATCCCCGGATGGTCCAGCATCCGTTCGAACATCCGCGTGTATCCCTCGCGCGGCATGGCCTGGTGCTTGTCGGTGAAGTAACGGTCGTCGGTGTTCGTCCGCGTCGGCACCCGCGCCGTCACAGACTTGTCCAGTTGCGACGGATCCAGCCCCCATTGCTTGCGTGTATAGCCCTGGAAGAACGTCTCATAAAGCTCGGTCCCGATGGCGTTCACGACCACGTCGCGCGAGGTGCGGATGTCGCGGACGGGTTCGGCCTGGCTGGCCAGGAAGGTCTCGGCCTCGGCATCGGAACGCAGGTTCAGGCCGTAAAGCGCGTTCAGGGTGGTGCGGTTGATCGGCATCGGCACCGACCTGTTGCCCACCTGTGCCAGCACCCGGTGTTCATAGGGTCGCCATTCGGTGAACCGGCCCAGCCAGTTGAACACGTCGTCGCTGTTCGTGTGGAAGATATGCGGCCCGTACCGGTGGATCAGGATCCCCGCATCGTCCAGGCAGTCATAGGCATTGCCCGCGACATGGTCGCGCTTGTCCACCAGCAGCACGCGCTTGCCCGATACCTCGGCGAACTGGCGGGCGAGGACGGATCCGGCAAAGCCCGCGCCGCAGATCGTCACGTCGTGCTTCTTGGCGCCGCGCAGGATGGCGGGCTTGGGCAGCTTCACGACCGGGGCCAGGTCCGGCTTGCCAAGCGCACGGTCCAGGTGTCCGCGCATCTGCCGGAAGGTGTTGTCCCAGCTCAGATCCGCCAGCATCCTGTCCGCCGCATCCCGCCATTCCGCAGGGGCATCCTTGCAGGCGACCGCGTCCTCGCAGGCCCGCACGAAGGCCGCCGGGTCCGCCGCGATCCGCACCGCCGCCAGATCGCCGTAATGGCGCACCACGTCGCGCACGGGGGTGGACACGACCTGCACGCCCCCGGCCAGGTATTCCGGCGTCTTGGTGGGCGATATGAAGCGCGTGGCCTCGTTCAGGGCAAAGGGCATCAGGGCCACGTCCCAACCCGACAGATATGCCGGCAACTGGTCATAGGCGCGCTGACCCAGCCAGTGGATGTTGGGGGCACGGGGCAGATCCTCGGGTCCGATCTTGGCCAGGGGGCCGATCATCACGATCGACCAGTCGGGATGGGCACCCGCAAGTGCGGCGATCAGGCCCAGGTCCAGGCGTTCGTCGATGACGCCGTAATAGCCCAGCCGGGGACCGGGCAGAGAGGCCTGATCGTCCGGTTCCGCCAGCCCCGTCCGCGCGCGGGCGAAATGGGCGGTATCGACGGATGACGGAAAGGGATGGATGTCGCCGTGCCGGTCGGCCTTCGCCTCGAAGATCGAATGGCCGCCGGTAAAGACCAGATCGGCGGCCTTCATCAGCGCGGCTTCGTTGGTGGCCAGTTCCGGCGGGGCGAAGCGGAAGGCCGACAGTTCGTCCATGCAGTCATAGACGACCGCCGCCGCATCGACATGGGCGGCGATGGGCCACATCATCGGCGTATAGAACCACAGGACCGGGCGATGGATGCCCGCCAGGCCCATCATCTGGTCCAGCAGGTCCGACAGCGCGCGGGCCTGATCCTCGGGCGACCAGCGGGCGGGGACGCGGGGGCGGATCGACTGGACCGTCGTGCCCTCGAAGGCGTGGAATTCCAGATAGGGCAGGTGGTGGTCGGTGGGGATCGCCTCCTCCCAGAAGAACAGGCGGTATTCGCCGGCAAAGCGCGACATCAGGTGCTGCGGCCGTTGCAGGACGAAATCCCAGCGAAGATGGGAAAAGCAGATCAGCGCGGGCCGGACCGCAAGCGCAAAGGGTGACAGGGGGTTGGCATTGTTCATCGCACCATCCTTGCGTTGCGGATTTCGGTCAGCTTCTCGGTCAGCACCGCCATGGACGGCTGCCACCCCCAGCGGGACAGTGCCACCGGGCGCGGGTCGTATCGGTCGTGGTTGCGCAGCAGCGCATCGAGCGCCTCGGCGAAGTCGGCGCCTTCATGGGCGGCCAGGCCGGTTTCCGGCGTGACGAACTGCAGGCCGCAGGACAGCCGGGCATTGGCCAGGACCGGCAGGCCCGCAAGCTGGTATTCGGTCAGGATCGCCGGCGCGCCGTCATCCACGCCGCAGACCACGCCGACGCGGGCGCGGTTGATCTGGTGGTTGACCTCGTCATGGGAAATGCCGGGGGGGCCGACGATTTCCAGATCCAGCCCCTCGCGCGCGGCACGGTCGCGGAACTCGTCGGCCTGATGGCCATAGCCCACGACCAACAGACCCCGCGTGCCGGGGCGCCGCACCATGGCGTCGAACAGGATGTCGTGGCGCTTGTAGGGCTGCGCGCAGGCCACATAGACGACGTCGCGGTCCTTGTCCGCGCCGGTCGGAAAGAACGTCTGGCCGGACGCGAAGGCGGGACCGATGGGCAGCACCAGGGTGCGGGCGCCGGGCACGCGGGCCTCGATCTCGCGCGACTGCCACTCGGCCCCGGTCAGGAACAGGTCGAAGCGCGACGCCAGATCATCGGGGATCCGCAAGGCGGGGGCATCGATCGAATTGTAGATCTTCAGCGAACCCGCGCAGGCATCCAGCAGCGCCGCATCGACGCCCAATCCCCAGACGCACAGGATGTCGGGCGCGCCGACGGTGCGGATGAAATCGACCGCCTCGGCCGATCCATGGGGGGCGGGTCCATCGGCGCGGAAGACGCGGCGTGTCAGCGCCCCATTGCCGGGATCGGGCGTGCCGTCGGGCAAGCCGTGGTCGCGGTCGGATTCGCCGTCGCGTCCCGCAAAGGTCCAGATTTCCGCATGATCCACGGCGCCGCTGGCCACCGCGGCAAGGGGCAGGCGTTCCAGATAGCCGCCGGTCACCTTCACGGCGGCCGGGCGGGGGCGCCGCGACGGAGGCATGGCCGATGTCCAGAAACCGGGGTCGGCGGGGGCGGGGATGCTGGGCGGAACCTGCGAACAGTAATCGGAGATCGCAACGATCCATCCGGGCATATGATCCCCCCACCAGATAACGTGGCTTAACGGTCGGGCCGGGGGAAGGTTGCATTGATCTTTGTCAATGCCGCCGGTCCGCCGCCCGTCCGCAAGACGGGCATCGACGGACCCGTCATTTCGCGCCACAGTCGCACCGGACAAGAGGGGATATCATGACGACACAAACCCGCGCCATTCGCCTGTCCCGGTTCGGGGGACCGGATGTCCTGTCGCTGCAGGATGTCGAACTGCCTTCGCCGGGACCGGGCGAAATCCAGGTCCGGCATCTGGCCATCGGGCTGAACTTCATCGACATCTATCACCGCAAGGGCATCTATGGCGCGCCCTTGTCCCTGCCCAGCGGGCTGGGAGTCGAAGGGGTGGGCCATGTGACCGCCCTGGGCGAAGGCGTCACCGGCTTCGCGCCTGGCGACCGGGTTGCCTATGTCGGCGGGCCGCCGGGCGCCTATGCCCTGGCGCGCAACCTGCCTGTCGCACGCGCCCTGGGCGTGCCGGACGATATCGACGACACCACGGTGGCGGCGATGATCTTCAAGGGGCTGACCGCGGAATACCTGATCCACCGCTGCGTGGCGGTCGCGCCGGGCGACCGGGTGCTGTTCCACGCGGCGGCCGGCGGCGTCGGCTCCATCGCCTGCCGGTGGCTGGCATCCATCGGCGCCGAGGTGATCGGCACCGTCGGATCCAGGGCCAAGGCGGACGCCGCCCGCCGCAACGGCTGCGCCCATGTGATCGTGTCGGGCGCCGAGGACATCGCCGCCCGTGTGCGGCAGATCACCGGGGGCGGCGGGGTGCGGGTCGCGTATGATTCCGTGGGGGCAGACACCTTTGCGGCGTCGCTGGACAGCCTTGCCCCGCGCGGCACGCTTGTCAGCTTCGGCGAAAGTTCAGGTCCCGTGCCGCCGCTGGCGGTGTCGTTGCTGGGGGCCAAGGGGTCGCTGTTCCTGACGCGCCCGTCGATCGCGCATTACACGGCGGACCCGGATGAATACCGGGCGGCGGCCGGGCGGCTGTTCGCGGCCATGGCCGACGGCACCCTGGCCCCGCCGCAGGTCACGACCTATCCGCTGGACCAGGCCGCGCAGGCGCAGGACGACATGGAAAACCGCCGCACGCAAGGCTCGGTCGTGCTGCTGCCCTGAGCAAAGGGAGGAGAACCCACGGGCGGAGGATGGAATGGACAACCTGGCGGTGGTGATCGGCGCGTCGGGGGGCATCGGCGGTGCGCTGATGGACCGGTTGCAGGCGGCGGGCCGGACGGTGGTTGGTCTGTCGCGCCGGGACATGGACCTGACGGACGAAGACAGCATCGCGCGGGCCGCAGGGCGCGTGGCCCGGCTTGGCACGCCGGGGCTGATCCTGGTGGCGACAGGGGTGCTGCACGGACCGGGGATGCAGCCGGAAAAGACCATCCGCGCCCTGGACGCCGACGCGATGGCGCGGGCCTTTGCCGTCAACGCCATCGGCCCGGCGCTGATCCTGAAGCATTTCCTGCCCTTGCTGCCGCGCGACCGGCGGGCGGTCCTTGCCGTCCTGTCGGCCAAGGTGGGCAGCATCGCCGACAACCGGTTGGGGGGCTGGTATTCCTATCGCGCGTCCAAGGCGGCGCTGAACCAGGTCGCGCGCACGGCGGCGGTGGAACTGCGGCGCACGCATCCCAGGGCCATCTGCGTGGCCTTTCATCCCGGCACGGTGGCCACGCCCCTGTCGGACGGTTTCGCAAAGACCGGCCTGCAGGTGCAACAACCGCAGGAGGCGGCCTCGGCCCTGCTGGCGACGATCGACCGGCTGGACCCGGCGCAAAGCGGGGCCTTCCTGGACCGTTTCGGCAGCCCGATCCCGTGGTGACGGGGCGCAGCCCTGGACGGCCTGGAGAAGGCCGGGATGGACGGGGACACGGGGCCCGGGTATGGGATGACGGCGAAATCCAAGACAGCCAGGGGCGGCTTCGTGTCCTTTGACAAAGTGACCTCCGCAGATCGCCGGGCGCTGCCCGGCAGGCCGGTGCCCGCGTGACTCCGGTGCCGTTTGCCGGGCAGATCGCGGGCCTCGATGCGCCCGGGCTGGCGCGCCGCCTGATCGGGGCGCGTCTTCTGGTGCGCGGCGTGGGCGGCATCGTCATCGAGACCGAGGCTTACGCCCAGGACGACCCTGCGTCCCACAGCTTTCGCGGACCGACCCCCCGGAACGCCGCGATGTTCGGGCCTGCGGGGCACGCCTATGTCTATCGCAGCTATGGCATCCACCTGTGCCTGAATGTCGTGGGGCGGCCGGGCGAGGCCGCGCTGATCCGTGCGATCGCGCCCGACCAGGGGGTCGATATCATGCGGACCCGGCGCGGCAGCGACCAGCTTTGCAACGGCCCAGGCCGCCTGACCCAGGCGCTTGGCGTCCGCCCCGAGGATGACGGCGCGCCCCTGGACGGGCCTGACCTGACGATCACGCTTGCGTCTTCGCCGCCCGATCTGCTGGTGGGGACGCGCATCGGCATCAGCAAGGCGCAGGACCTGCCCTGGCGCTTCGGCCTTGCGGGCGCGCGTGGCCTCAGCCGCCCGTTTCCACGGACGGAAAACTCGTTGCACGAATGACCCCGGTCCCACTTGCCCGGACCGGAAGCCCGCAATCCATGACATGAAGCGACCGCCGCCCCTTCATCGGGGACGGCGGCCTGTCGGTCAGGACCGGGACGTGTCGGTGCCGCTGCCGGTCGTTCCGGTGGTGCCGCTGGTGCCGGTGCTGCCGATCCCGCTGCTGGCGCTGCCGCCCAGGCCGGTGCTGCCGCCGGTGCTGCCCATGCCCGTGCCGGAACCGCCACTCATGCCGGTCGAACCGCTGCCGGAC
>NZ_NWMQ01000036.1:0-28557 GCF_002901215.1 Paracoccus sp. SY
ACGCTGGATCTCGCCCGCCAGCTTATGGGCTTTCCCCGGCACCTGTCGCAGCACCCGGGCGGATTTGTCCTGACCCAGGATCGTCTGGATGACCTGGTCCCGATCGAGCCCGCCGCCATGGAAGACCGGCAGATCATCGAATGGGACAAGGACGACATCGATGCATTGAGGTTCATGAAGGTCGATGTGCTGGCCCTGGGCATGCTCACCTGCATGGCCAAGGGGCTGGCGCTCATCGAGGCGCACAAGGGCGTCTCCTATGATCTGGCCACCATCCCGCCCGAGGACCCGCGCACCTATGCGATGATCCGCCGCGCCGACACGCTCGGCACCTTTCAGATCGAGAGCCGGGCGCAGATGGCCATGCTGCCCCGGATGAAGCCCCGCACCTACTATGACCTGGTGGTGCAGGTGGCGATCGTCCGTCCCGGCCCGATCCAGGGCGACATGGTCCATCCCTATCTGCGCAGGCGGGAGGGGCTGGAGCCGGTCGAGTATCCCACACCGGAGCTGGAGAAGGTGCTGGGCAAGACCCTGGGCGTGCCCCTCTTCCAGGAGCAGGCCATGCGGGTCGCCATCGAATGCGCGGGCTTCACCCCGGGCGAGGCTGACATGCTCCGCAAAAGCATGGCCACCTTCAAGTTCACCGGCGGCGTCTCGGCCTTCAAGGACAAGCTCGTCAGCGGCATGGTGGCGCGTGGTTACGATCGCGACTTCGCCGAGCGCACCTTCCGCCAGCTTGAGGGCTTTGGCTCCTATGGCTTTCCCGAAAGCCATGCCGCCTCCTTCGCACTCGTGGCCTATGCCTCAGCTTGGCTGAAGTGCTGGCATCCCGATGCCTTCTGTGCGGCACTGCTGAACAGCCAGCCGATGGGCTTCTACGCCCCCGCGCAGATTGTCCGGGACGCCGAGGCACACGGCATCGAGATCAGGCCCGTCTGCGTCAACGCCTCCCGCTGGGACTGCACGCTGGAGCCCTCGGGAAAGCTCGAAGACAAGGGCAGCCGCTTTGCCGTGCGCCTCGGGCTCAGGATGATCAAGGGGCTGGCCAATGCCCATGCGGCAAGCATCGTCGCGGCACGGGCCGATCAGCCTTTTGCCTCGGTGGAAGATCTGTGGCGCCGGGTGCGCGTGCCGGTCGCCAGCCTCACCCGCATCGCCGAGGCGGACGGCTTCAGGCCTTCACTCGGGCTCAGCCGCCGGGAGGCACTCTGGGCGCTGAAGGGGCTCGGGCCGGAGGAGCTGCCGCTCTTCGCCGCGGTGCGGGAAGCATCGGAGCGGCAGGAGGACGAGGATGCGGGGAAGGCGCAGGAGCCTGCCATTGCGCTCCGGCCGATGACACTGGGCCGCGAGGTGGTCGAAGACTATGGCCATACCGGCCTCAGCTTGCGCCGGCACCCGGTGTCGTTCCTGCGCGAGACGCTGAGCCAGCGCCGGATGATGACCTGCGCCGAAGCCATGGGAAGCCGGGATCGCCGCTGGTGTGCGACGGCCGGGCTGGTCCTGGTCCGCCAGCGGCCAGGATCGGCCAAAGGCGTCATGTTCATCACGCTGGAGGACGAGACCGGCATCGCCAACCTAGTGGTCTGGCCGAAGGTCTTCGAGGCGCACCGGCGGATCGTCCTTGGGGCGGGGATGATTGGGGTGCAGGGGCGTATCCAGCGAGAGGGCGAGGTGGTGCACTTCGTGGTGCACCGGATCGAGGATCTGTCGCGGGAACTGGCGAGCGTCGGCGCGCGAGGGGCAGCGTTCGCTCTCTCGCAAGGACGGGGTGATGAGGGGCCGCCCGCGCCGCAGCACGGCTACCCGCCCCCAGGTCCGCAGCCACGCGACATCTTCATCCGGGACCTGCATCTTGACGCCATCCGGGTGAAGGGGCGAAACTTCCACTGAGCAAGAGCCGGGTGGCGCGGTCAGCGATGCGCTAGATAGTCCGCTGACACATAACCCGATACACTTGGCTTCTCGGCGAGCGAGACCCTGCACCAGACCTTGCCGTCATTCGTCACGCAGTTCCGGCGGATCAAGCGTGTTCCATCGGGCAGCCCGATGATGATGTTGTGCTCCAAGCCGGGGCCTTCGCGGAGCTTCAAGAGATCATGGGGCCCGGCTCCCTTGACCACCGCACCGGAGCCGACCGCGCATGCGGTGGTGACGGCAAGAGCGAAAAGAGCAGCAAAATGGGTTCGCATCATCCAACCTTGATCGTTTTCCCGTCACTACGACACCAGACTGCCAAATTACAGCGGGCACTTTCTAAACGCGAAGAGCCTCGCCCGCTCCGGTCGAAGTATGCTTGGCCAATACGGACAGGCGGGGGAAGGTGATCCTTTCGACCGACGCAAGGTTGTTGGAGAAGAGCCTGCACCTGTCTATGGCTTGGGCCGAGGATACTGAGGGGTTACCTCCTGACGAGAGGGTGCCTCCCTGAAAAAGCCGGCTGTTCTCCGCTGGTCCAGATCCCGTCGTGACCTCTGGATACATCCAGAGCCTTTGCCGCACGTTCGGCCCCGCTGGCTTCCTTCAGGGCAGCATCGCAGACCGCTTGGGGATCGACCCCCAGTTCCCGGGCTTTCGTGGCGCGCCTTGCATCAGGCGAAACGGACGTCTCTGCCATGCCGCGTGCCTTTCGTGGACTATAGTAGGTCCGCTGCCCTGGAATTTGCATCTGTTGTGCATACGTCGAATATGGAACTGACACATGGAGGTTACGACATGGGCAACATCACCGGCCGGATCGAAGCGCTGAACGCGCGTCACGCGGCACTTGAGGATCAGCTCGCGGAGCTTCTGAAGTGCCGCTCGGCAAGCGCCGAGGAGATCGCGTCCATCAAGAAGGAAAAGCTCGAGATCAAGGACGAGCTTGCCCTGCTGCAGCGGGAGACCGCAGAGGCCTGAGGCCATGCCAGCGCCGGCACCTGCCGGCGCAGCTTCCAAAGCAAAGCCCCCGGTGATTGCCGGGGGCTTGTTTCTTTATATGGCAAAACTGTCCCAGCCCTGACTACTTCGTCCACGATACCTTCCCGTCCGTGAAGGGCAGAACGTGGGTTACCGGGTGCGTGACGTGAAGCCGTCGGCTGGTCCAACGGCGCGCAGTCTCTTTGTGAGTAAGATGTTCAGCCAGTACCCGGCATGCTGAGATTTCCTAGGCATTCGATCTTGATCAAGCTGCCAGACGCTGGCGGCGACGCATCAAGACAAGTCCGGCCATGCCTGACAAAAGCAGCACGACGGCACCAGGCAGCGGGACGGCTGCAGGGTTTACAGGTTCACCCTGCCCGCTGTCGCCGTCGATTGGTCCAGGTCCGCCCGGCTCCGCCGTCAGCTGCAGATACTCGAGGTTGCCGGAGCCGTGAGTGGAACGCACCCAGATGTAGGCAGTCTCAACGACCTTGCCGAAATCCAGCAGGAGTGAGGACTGCGTGACGCTTTGGCCCCAAGGATCGAAAACGAGGTTCCATGAGCCCCCATTGCGACCCATCTCGAAGTTCTGGGCGTAGTTGTTGGCAGTCGTCCAGCCGTTCTCGAACTCAGACCATTTCACGTAGCCGCCAAAGTTCCGATATGACGAGAGCCCTTCAGTGGGAAGGCTGAATGTGATCGAGGTGGAGTTCTCGCCGGTGACTGTGTAGCGAAGCCACTCGCCGCCATTCAGTGTTGCGGCGGATACACTGGCGAGCTATGGGTGAATTTGGGTGACGCGACCTGATCAGGCGGCGCGGCTTTGGTCTGCGTCGGGTTGAGCGACACCGTCGGTGAATGTGACGCCTTCGATAACGCGTGGCAACTGGTTTGTGCCGTTGAGCTTGCGCCACTTCTTCGATGCGGCCCGAACCAGGGTGAAAACCATCAGCTTCGCGGTCTTCTGCGACAGTGCGCCCTTGGTGCGGACGGTTCGGTGTCGGACGGTGGCAAAGACACTTTCGATTGGGTTCGAGGTGCGCAGATGCTCCCAGTGTTCGGCCGGAAAGTCGTAAAAGGCCAGCAAGGCCTCGTTGTCCTTGGTCAGGCAGGACACGCCACGCTGGTATTTGGCGGCGTATTTTTCCTTGAAGGTCTCGATGGCGGTCAATGCCGCAGCACGGGTTTCAGCATGGGAGATCTCGCGCAGATCAGCGGTGACAGCGGGCTGCATGGATTTGGGGAAGCAATTGAGCACATTCGCCATCTTGTGAAACCAACACCGTTGATGGCGGGTGCCAGGAAAGACCTCATCCATGGCCTTCCAAAAGCCCAAGGCGCCATCACCGACGGCCAGTTCGGGCGGCACGGCGAGGCCGCGGGCCTTGAGGTCGACCAGGAGCTCGCGCCAGCTTTGCGCGCTCTCGCGCGCCCCGACCTGGAAACCCACGAGCTCCTTCTTTCCTTCGGGTGTAGCCCCAAGAACAACCAGCATGCACTCGGCTTGCGGCTCCATCCGGGCCTGAAGGTAGACGCCGTCGGCCCAGATGTAGACATAGCGGCGTGCCGAAAGGTCGCGGCGCTGCCAGCGGTCGTAATCCACCTGCCAGCCTGCTGTCAGCCGCGAGATCACACCGGGTGACAGGTTCGGCGCGTCCGGTCCTAGCAGCGCCGTCAGCGCCTCCTGAAAGTCGCCCATGGACACGCCACGCAGGTAAAGCACCGGCAGCAGCGCATCGAGACTGCGGGAGCGCCGCGCCCACCTCGGCAGGATGTTCGAGGTGAAGCGGATCCTCTTCTCCGCTCCCACGGCAGCGCGGTCGCGGACCTTGTGCCGTTTCACGGCGAGCGGCCCGATCCCCGTCTGGATCGTCCGCTCCGGCCCGGTCCCGTGATGAACAACGCGCTGACGGCCATCGGACAGCCGCTCGTCCGCAAGGCGGGCAACAAAGTTGGCCGCCTCGGCCTTCAGTGCGGCGGCCAGCATCTGGCGTGCGCCCTCACGGGCAATCTCGGTTAGCGGGTCAAGGATCGAACTAGGCTGGTGAAGCGGGCTGATCGTGGTATCGTCGTTCATGGCGTATCGCTCCTTCGGGAGGTTCTGGCAGGCTTCAGCACCCGCCACGATACGCCGCCTTCTCACGCCCCATCACCCATTTTTCGCCATAGCCCTACACTCCGGAAGGACAACGAGTGCCAGGGTTGTCAGCAGTTTTTTCATGGGTGTGCCTTTGCACGGACAAAATCACTCATTTAGCGGCGGGATGTCCGTGGAGACCGACGCAATCGCCGACAAGTACGTCTGATGTCAGGTCGATCAGAGCAGCGGATACCTTCGCGCAGAGCGTCAATCAACACAACGGTGGCGAAATTAGTGTAGATGTGGTCAGACGGACACGCGAGGCAAGGCGCATTCATGTTGCCAGTAATCAGTCGCCATCGGCACTTCGTCGTCGTGCCAGAAGTTGCGCCGGATCTCCGGATGGATGGTGGAGCGATATCGGCCGAGTTAGACGGCGATCTGCGCCACGCTGATCTTGCGCTGCAGCATGGCTGCAACAATGCGACGCTCAGGAAGGATCAGGTGCGGTGCCAAAGGGAGGTTCCTCGAACTGCAAAAACCAGCAAATCGTGGCTTGTCACATTCTGAAATGAAACACACCTGCGAGTGCCGCTTCGGCACCTACGGGTTTTATGGAATGCCAGGCTATGTAAGCAGGATAATCTTGCGCCACTCGTTTGAAGGCTGCCCACCATCTATACGAGGATCTCGGCTGCAGCCTGGATTTCACTTGCAACAAGAGCTTCAACTTCTTGGTAGATTTGAGCGTCGGCCTCCACGTCCACGGTCTCAATCGAAACGATAAGTGAATAAGGCATCTTTCTCAGCCACCGCTCGCCACGCTTCCGATCCCCCCACCATCCTTTGACTGGTAGTACCCCAATACCTCCTTTATGGAGGAGATCTGAAGCGGGTCCTCGCCAGACGTCATGATGGAGTGATCCACGGCGAGAGTTGTTCGGGCCTATTTCGAAGCGGTCATCTTCGCCGAAATCATCCGCTTCATAATCCTCATCACGCGCAAGACGGTTAACGCGGGCAATGGCCTCGTCCGGCTCGTCATCGATCCCCTTGAGTACGAAACGCAACTTTGCAGATGCATAGCGATTTGCCTGTTGGCGGGTAGACCTTGAGGGGTTTGGTTCGACAAAATAGGAAAGAGTTACGCGCAAGCGGACTTCATCCGCTCCAAGCTGCTCCAATACTTCACTTGGCCAAGGCAGTTCGTGCCAGTTCATTTCGCCAAGAACGATGTTGTTGTTCGCACCGCGACGATAAACTTGGATCTCATCTTGTATGATCATTGTCATCGCGTTGTGGAAACTAGCGAGGGCACGCTCTCGATCTGGTTTTCCGAAGCCGAAGCGGTGAAGGAGCAGCCCGTAGTCTCCCCGAGAAGGACGCGCGGGGATCCTCTCCAGCATCGCTGGTGTCCAGCGTGCGGCGTGGACCATCAATGCTCGAATGGTTTGCGGGGTGGCGTCAGGATAAGCCGCCATGATAGCGCACGCGAGCCCGCTTGCCGCCGCAGTTGCTGCGCTCGTCTCGCCTGTGCAACTGAAGCGGTGGGCAGCAAAATCTCGCGCTGTCGTGACAATGCTAAGGTGAGGCGCATGCAATGTGCCAATCCCATCAACGTCGGCGACGCGGTTGCCCCCCTCCATAACGATATCGGGCTTGTTGCAAAGAATTGGGCGCTGCCAAGCGAGGCCCGTTCGTGAGGTTGGACAGAGATCACCTTCCGTGGCGATATGCCCAGATAGCTCATCCTCAACAAAATGCGTGCAGGCGCCAACCGTGATGGCATTGAGCGCTTGGGCTGGCGATCTCATCGGAGATGCATCATTGAGCGTGATATGATCACTAGTCTGATAGGGCTGCTCGTCAATGTTTCCTGCGGGAACGAAGAAAAGACGCTGCTTTCCGGGACGACCGAAAGCGAGTTGGTCAATAACCGTCGACAGACTAGACGGACGCCCATCCGATCGCTCACGCGGTGCACTCATTGACAGGGAATAAACACGCCTGGCTCGCGCAGTGCGTTCCATCATGCGCACAGCTTCGCGAACAGACGTACCGGGGAGCGGTTGTGCAACACCTGGAACGGCCGGTGGAAGTACAGTCACAGCTTCCAACCGGTGAGTCAGAACTACTGGATCGGTGGTGGCAAGCAGTGGCGCCAGATTTTCGTATAGAGCAACGCCCGCCATGCCCGTACCATGACCGTGATGATCGTTCGCACTCCACGCCGTGTTTACCGAAAGGCAACGCTCGGCTTCAATAAATGGTGCAAGCAGAGGATGGGTGCGTCGAACACCACTATCTAGCAAGCAGACTCGCGGTGCGTCTTCTTCAGGTGCCACGGTCCGCTCTAAAAGAGCGTTGGCTGCCTCTGCCTGCTCGCCTGGAGACAGTTCGAGCAGGCTCGCCATAAAGGAGGAGGCGGCGCGAAGCTCGGCAACCACCGGAACACGTCGCACTAGACCGGTGATTTGCTGACGCGTCCCGTGAGCGCTCACTACAATAGCCTCTGGGAACTGGAGTTGGCCGCGCTCGATTGCAATGTCGAGCTCTGGTGCAGTGTCTCGGATCCAGTTTTCGGTTCCAGGTCGCAACCATAGTTCCCAAGCGAAGAGCTCATCCTGCGGCGGCGGAGCGCCCTGATCTGTCCAAAGGTCTTCTATACGTGCGGGTCGGATACGGTCGACCCTATCAAAAAATTGCTCATTTTTAGGCCGCGTCCCAATACCTGGCTCGCTTTCAGCATACGCTTGGGTCGCAGCTTTGAACTGGTCGATCTTAGCAGTGCGCATAAATACGTTAGCGGTCTGCTTCTCGTCGTCAACCTTGACGGAAAGCAGGTCAATGCCTCGACTCGATGCATCGAAGAAGTTGAGCGGCATCGGCGCCTCGCTCGACGCTTCGAAGCTCATATAGAAGCCACGATCTTCGTCGGGAAGCAGCACCTGCTCAGCGATCCGTGCTTCATTTCGCTCTACCGCGCCGTCTATGGCACTGACGAGTGTCTCAATGTGCTGCCGACGGTTGGCGCGCGGAACTCGCTCTTGGCGAATGACAGGCGAGTTGCCCCGGAATGCGATCGCTCGACCTTTACGGCGAACGAAGAGGTGCGGATACTCCGCCATTCTGCTTATTGCCCTTGAGGTTAGAAAATATGTCCACTACGTCGGTCGCTAAGCGCCGTCGTCAGAAGATCTGACCTCAAATGGCCGTCGTGCTCAAGCACAGCAACGCGGGCAGCATCAATTGCGCCACGAGCTATGTCACAATGGGACATGCCTTTAGTCTCAGCCAGCAGCATATCCCAGTCCAGATGACGCAGATCAAAGGTTGTAAGATTATTTTCGAGAACCGCTCGTGCTTGGGCCTCGTCCGGCATATCATAATTGAAGATGGCATCAAAGCGGCGAAATAAAGCCTTGTCGAGCAACTTAGCATGGTTCGTCGCGGCGAGGATCAAGCTTGTGCTGCAATCTTCCTCAAGAAACTTCAGGAAGGCAGTCGCAATACGCCGCGCTTCTCCGACATCATTTGGCATTGATCGCTCGGCTCCCAAGGCGTCGAGCTCGTCGAAGAGATAGACGCCACGATTGTTTGCGATTGACTCGAATACCAAGCGGAGCTTAGACGCGCTCTCACCCATAAATTTTGTGATAATGCCGTCGAGCTCTATTGTGAAAAGCGGCAAGGAAAGCTCGCCTGCCAGAGCTGCGGCAGTGCTTGTTTTACCGGTCCCGGGAGGACCGCTCAACAGCAGCTTTCGACGAGGACTCAGTCCATGCTCGTCGAGCTTGTCGCTCTCGCGCTGCTCCTTTACTACTCGCTTTAAGGCCTGTGAGAGGCGCTCGGGTAATACCAGGGAGGATAGCCGAATAGAGGGGAAGCTGGCGCTGATCAGGCCGGAAAGTTCGCCTTTGGGCCGCACCATCGGGATGGGGTCGCGCGTACGCCGGATTGTAGTGGCCTGATTGCGAGCGTCCTCAATCAACTCCCGCAACTCTTCGGCGACTCGCGAATGACCACGTTTTGCCGCCTCCGCAGCAAGCTGCAGCGCTATCTGTTCAAACCGGCTTTGATCGCCCTTTGTGTGACTCCGCACGAGCGAGATGATCTGGGCAGAGCTAGCCACAATTTCCCCCGCTAGACACTCGATGAACGTTACTTGATTTTATGCCCGAGGCCTGCGGCATCTCCAAGAAAAATGCAGTAGTGAGGATCATTTCAACATATCTAGCGAATAATTTGGCACACTCGATTGCTGCGCCTTAGCGAACCTTGAACTCAACCTCCCTCACCTCAACTGGTTCACGGCGCCACGGTGCATTGAGAAGCAGCACCAACCGTATGTCACCCTTGTGCTCGGGTGTCACTAGGAAGACTTCTCGCGCGCGTCCGCCAAAAGTAGAAGAGGCTTGGGCCGGAAGCCGCTCTATGGCCAAGCCCTTACAACCGCGAGCCTCCCACCGGTAGCCAGTTGTGCCTGTTCCTGGCAGTGCCAGTTTAACTGCCTGTCCTACACAAGCATCGAGAACGCTTGATCCTGCAGGCACCTCTCTCAGCATATGCGCGTCATGATCATACCCGTTCGACTTCGATCCCGATGAAAGGAAACTCCTCATCTAACCCACACTGACCATAAGCGATCCGGAAGAAGCCATCGTCTCCCCAGTCACGGGACCAGCTATTTTTCACGAGCCATGACGAGGTCTCATCATCATAACCTACGACACAGACTGCGTGTAGGCCTACTTCGTCCCCCGCAGCATGCTCGTAAACTCCGTTCCTGTAGTAACGAAAATCATCGAACACTCTCATGCCTGCGATCACAGGCCCCCTGGCTACCGCCCAGCGGCGATCATCGGCACTATGGGCAGTGTCCCAAGATATGACTTTAAGCGCTGGAGCAATCGTTTTGCAGCCCGACCCAACAACATAAGGAAAGTCCTGTTCAAGACCGACTCCTCTACTTGCCCGTTCCAGCGCTGGAATGAAATCCCAACCCGTGTCACAGCAGTCACCGCAACCGCAAAAGAAGAGATCGGCTTCAGACAGATCGATGTCAGCAGGACTATTTTCCAAAATTGCTAATGCGCTTTCCATGGCAGCGCAGGTCGCGAAGGCAACGCAAGATCCACAAAGGCCTTGGTCCCGCGCCGGTGTCGTACGACCCTGCTCGCGCCAGTCGACCTTCGTTGGTCGACGACCTCTGAAGGCATCCGGCATCATCGTAGCCACCTGCAGATCTGGCGCGGCAAGGTTAGCAGGGCGTAGGCCAAATCGACCCGGGGCGGCCGCTATAGCCGAGATTGGAGTTTCTCCAGCGAACCATTTCAGCTTGCGAGCGGAGATTGCGCTCTCGACTTCGGCTAAGTTCATTGCCTACTCCATCCAATGACAAGTTGATTTCGAAGACGCTGCAGGCCCCCGGCTAGCCTTGTTATCTGCTGCCGAGGCGAAGTCCAGCAACACACTTACTTTGTTGCCTTCCATATGAGTTTTCCTAACCAACTAATGTTTAGGACCTTTTAATTGGGTTTCTTGACTTGCTGTTCTATCGTGGCGCTAACCGCTCTCAGATAGAGAATATTCGCGTTGCGTTACCATCGGCGCGCCAGGCAGCATTTGGCTGTTGTGCTGCCGCTACTGCTCGAGGCCGTGCAACAAAGCGCCAAGAGCCACGGCGCCGGCCCGCGCACCGCGCTCGAACTTCTGGCTCGGATCCAGCGGCCCAAGCGAAAATCGGTAAACAATCGCTGGACAGCATCGCCCCCACAACCTGAGAATCGGAGCCTTTTTGACCGCCTGAACCCGCCAAAACTCGCCAGACAACCTGCCGGTAGTCACAATGTGACGGACCTAGTCACCTGAATCTAAAGTTCGCCGCATAGGGTTTCATGGGTTCGCTGGCAAAATCGCTTTACAGAGGCGAGAATGTCGTTGGCGGACTTCACCCAGCGATAGGGCTTTGGATTTTCGTTGTGGGCAGCGATGAAGGCGGCGATGTCGGCCTCCAATTCGGCGACGGAGCGATGGACGCCCCGCTGCAATTGCTTTCGCGTCAGCTCGGCAAACCAACGCTCGACCTGGTTGATCCAAGAGGCGGACGTTGGCGTGAAATGCACATGCCAATGCGGACGGCGCGCCAGCCATGCCTTGATCCTGGGGGTCTTGTGGGTGGCATAGTTGTCCATGACAATATGCACCTCCGGCCCTTCGGGCATCTGCCGGTCAATCTGTTTCAGGAAGTCCAGAAACTCGGTCGCGCGATGGCGTTGATAGCATTTTCCGATCACCGCGCCGGTGGCGATATCGAGCGCAGCAAAGAGCGAAGTGGTCCCGTTACGCACATAGGTATGGGTTCTGCGCTCGGGCACGCCCGGGGCCATCGGCAGGACGGGCTGCTCCCGGTCGAGCGCTTGGATTTGGGATTTTTCATCCACGCATAACACGATGGCGCGGTTCGGAGGTGACAGGTAGAGCCCGACAATGTCCTGCACCTTGTCGACGAACAGCGGATCGGTCGAGAGCTTGAAGGTCTCGGATCGGTGCGGTTGCGGGCCGAAGGCGGTCCATATTCTACGAACCGTTGTATGTGACAGGGCGGTTTCCAAGGCCATGGAGCGGATCGACCAATGAGTGGCATCCTTCGGCGTGGTTTCAAGGGTTCGCCTGACGACATCGGCGACCTGCGTGTCCAAAACTGTCCGTGGCCGCCCCGAGCGATATTCGTCCGTCAACCCCTCGGTCCGGTGCTCGGCAAATCGGCGACGCCATTTTCCCACCGTGTGCTCGCTATGGCCAAGCCGAAGCGCCACCTCCTTGCTGCTCAGGCCTTCGGCACAAAGCAGCACCATCCGGCAGCGATCAGACAAGGACCGTGCGGCCTTATGTCGTCGGACCTGGCTTTCCAGAAACGCACGTTCCTCATCGCTTAGAACAATCACCGAAGCCGCACGACCCCGCATTCCCGTTCTCCTGAAAAGAGCATCACATGAATGATGCCAACTTCAGTTCCGGGTGACTAGGCTCAAGACCCATTGATTTCAGGTCTTTGGCGTGGTTCAGGCTCCGCGAGGAGACCTGATCTATGAGCAATCTTTACTGGCTGACCGAGGCGCAGATGGAGCGCCTCAAGCCGTTCTTTCCCAAGAGCCATGGCAAGCCCCGAGTCGACGATCGTCGCGTCCTCAGCGGCATAATCTTCATCAATCGCAATGGGTTGCGCTGGTGCGATGCGCCGAAGGAATATGGCCCGGCCAAGACCCTCTACAACCGTTGGAAGCGCTGGAGCGACAACGGGGTCTTCGCCCGGATCATGGTGGGCCTGGCCGCCGAAAGCGCCGAGCACAAGACGATCATGATCGACGCGACGTATCTCAAGGCACACCGCACGGCATCGAGCCTGTGCGTCAAAAAGGGGGGCGCGGGCGCCAGATCGGGCGAACCAAAGGCGGCATGAACACCAAACTGCACGCCGTTGCCGATGCCAAAGGGCGACCGATCGGGTTCTTCATGTCGGCCGGGCAGGTCAGCGATTACACCGGCGCGGCGGCGCTGCTGGGCGACCTTCCGAAAGCGGGCTGGCTGCTCGCCGATCGAGGTTATGATGCTGATTGGTTCAAAGAAGCGTTGAAAGCCAAGGGGATAAAGGTCTGCATCCCCGGACGGAAGTCCCGCAAGAAGGCCGTGAAATACGACAAGCGCCGCTACAAGCGCCGCAACCGCATCGAGACCATGTTCGGCCGCCTCAAGGACTGGCGGCGCGTCGCCACACGATACGATCGGTGCCCGGAAACGTTCTCCCCTCCGATCGTGCTCGCCGCAACCGTCTTGTTCTGGCTATGATCAAGAGCGAGTCCTGAGCCTAGGCAGCTCGATTAGACAGGCGGGTCGTCTAACGAGAAAGGGCTCACGCTTTGGCGGCCACCTTGGCCTTCAGAAAGGCCACCGCTTCGGCGGCCAGCGCATCGGCCTCCGGCGCCATCTGGACCAGAAGGTTGTAGGCCCCGTGGTGGCGGCTTAGCTTCTTTGTTCCGCCCTTCACGCGCGCTTGCCAGGTGCGCCAGGAGACGGTTGTGATGACAGTCGGGGCGTGCATCGGGCCTTCCATGCGGCTCTCGTAGATTGGCAGGGTGCCGTCCACCGCCTGGCTCACATTCTGGAGGAGCGATGTATAGGAGGTCGCCGGGTCGAAGAGGGCCAAGGTCCGTAGGCGCGCGAACACGTCGCCTTCATTGGTGCTTCCCACCTCGTTGTAGCGGGCTATTATGCGGTCAAAGGCTCCCCCAAAGACGTCGAGCCCAGCCTCATAGCCCAGGTGGAGACACACCGCCGCCACCACGGCGACCGAGGTGTCGGCCAGGGTTTGGCGGGAGATGGGGAGCGTGAAGCCCGCCGCCTTCCGGAGATCCTCGGTAGCCAGGATTCGGGCGATCTCGTCGGTCATCTCCCGGGACGCCATGCTCGACAGGCCTATGCTGCCCTGCTGCCAAGCGCGCCGCTGAACTCCATAGTTCAGGAGCGCCCGGCCCAAAATGGACAGCGACTGATTGCACCCGGTCAGATGTCGGGCGCGTTTAGTCTCAACGTCCATGAGTGCCGATCCACCCAAGCCGGCCTCGATGGAGCAGCCGAGCACCTTTTGGTAGGCGCGAACTACCCGCGCCTCCTGGTCGGGGCTCAGGGCGTCCCTCGGTAGCATGAAGTCCGTTACACGCGCCTTGGTCAGGCCGCGGCCGAGCTCCGCCTGTGCCAGCTTAGACCAGGACGGATGCTGCCGCGCCTGCGCCAGCGCGGCTTCGGCGGCGGCCAACTCCGCAGCGTCCTTCCGATTGCCGAATCCCACCGCGTATAGTGTCTTTCCCAGCCGAACCTCGCAGCGCCACACGGGGTCGTGCTCGCTGCCGGTGTTCTCGTAATTGCCATACCGGGGCAGCAGGCCGTGGGCCTGAGCTTGCGCGATTTCCTGCAGCGCCGACTTGGGATCCTTCAGCGCCAGTACCGAGGCCATGTCGGAGCCCAGCACCTCGAGCGGGTTGAAGAAGCGCTCGATGAAGCGGATCGCCGCGTCTAGGCCTTCCACTAGGGCGATTGTGCCGAACAGCCGGTCGGCGGCAAGGCGGATCTGCATGAGCGCCGTTGCCTCGGCAGAGTTGGCCTGGGCTTCAATTCCGGTCACCAGCGGACCCAGGAAGTTTGTGTTCCACTGAATAAAGGTCGTGTCGAGCCGCCGTGCCGCCGCGAGCATGCTAGCGACGCCGGCCCGCCCAAACCGCGCGACGAGTCCCGAGCGGGTGGCGATGGCGAAGCCCGCCACGTTGAACACTTCGTGCCCGATCTTCGAATCGAGAGCGGGGGCATTGAAGAAGGTCGCGGGATCGAAGGTCCGGCAGGGCACAGCCACACCGTTCAGATGCCTCACCCAGCTTTTCGTCGAGGGATGCCGAAGCGTTAGGGAATATGCTTCCTGCGCCTGCTCGGGGTGTAGGCCCATGCGTTCAAGGGCATCCAAGTACTCTGCGAGGCGGGCATCGATGGCCGCCACCTGCGCATTTATTGTCTCAGGATCGTCCTTGCTGACGGGGGCTGCCCCCTCCGGAAGCGTCGGCGCCGGTTGGACGGTAATCCGCTCCATGGGAGCGGCTAGCACCGAGACGTCGAGCCAGTCGGGGTCCTTGTCCTCTCGCTCGGCGGCCTCGAAGAGATCCAGCGGCTTGTCAATGTTGTAGAGGTGCTCCTCCTCAGGCGGCAGCGTGCGGCCCCGCCGGCTGAGCTTTCCCAGCATGGCATGGAACTCGGCCGCGGTGGGGGCCGGCCGCCCCGACCAGTAGGCGTCGACCTGCGCCGCGATGTCATCAAGCATGTCACGGTCGCGGGTCAGGAGGCAGGCTTCATAATTCCGCATGAGCCCTGAGTAGGTGAGGTTCGACGAGCCCACAAAGGCCACCCGCCGGTCCACCAGGTAGATCTTGGCATGGAGCTTGTTGTCAGTCCGCGCCTCATAAGATGCCTGCCGTCCGCCCACATGCGCCGAGAGCATCCAGGCTGCGTCGAGATCGGACACGCCGGCGGCGAAGTCCTCAGTCTTGAAGCGGGTCAGCGTCCGCACCCGTACTCCTGGCCGATCGGCCGCTGCCACAAGGGTCGCTGCGATCGGCGCTTTAATGAACGGCGATACAAGAATAACCTCGTCTTGCGCTTGGCGAAGAGCGTCCAGAAGCATGGTCTGCCAAGGTGTCAGGATCAGCATGTTGTCTCCGGAATGCACACAAGGATTGTTCTCTCACGGCGCTACCGCCGGAGCTAGAGGGCGCCAAGCACAAACAAAGGGACCAAAAACACGTAAGTGGGGCAGTTTCCGGGGCAGCTGGTCTACAGACGATAGGCTGCTTGTAGCCCCGGTTATCTGAAACAATTGCCAAGCAATGCGTCTGAACCAAGTTGCCCGGAAATCTGCCCCAGTTACCCCGGGATGAGCCGAGACCATAGTGGGATATCTGCTGTACCTCTACCCACCATAGGCGCAATATATTCAGAAAATGCGGATTACATTCCTATAGGAAAAGCTGGCTCTGGTTTCTTTGTTTTTCCCCCGCCCCTACCCTTCCTAATGCTGCCCTCGTCGTCGATTTTACTGCACGTAAATCCTGTGCCTTGAGCAGCTCGGCTAATCATGAGAAGTCATATAGTCTTCTTCAAACGACCGTTTACTCGCAGCATTCGAATTTGTAATGGCGCACTTGATGTACCCGAAACGGAGGCCTTCCATGGCGCTGATCGGCTATGCCCGTGCCGACACCTTTGAGCAGACGCTTGATCCAAAACGGAGAGAGTTGCGCGCCGCAGGCTGTGACTCCATCCACGAGGGGCATGCCTCAGGCGCCGACCGCAGGCGCCCTGCTCTGGCGCGGCTTCTGGCGACCATCATACCGGGTGACACCCTCATCGTGGTTCGGCTGGATCGGCTGGCACGTTCGCTTGTCAACCTTCTGCAGGTTATCGATCTCCTGAAGGCAAAGGGTGTACATTTCCGCTCGCTTGGTGATCCGATCGACACCACCACGCCGCAGGCCACCTTTTCGCTACAGGTCATGGGCGCGGAGGTTGCCTGCCACCACGCCGGTGCTGTCGCTGTTCCCGAATGGCTCACGGCGATCTGCAGTCCGTGTTCGACATCGCGACCCACCCTCCGCCGACGCGCTCTACCATCTCGGGCGCGCCATCTGAACGCTCGGTCCTCGTCGCTTCAAGTGCTGCCATGATGGGGCGCGACAGGCTGACCAAACGGACGGTACGCTCCGGCGTGTCGCCATGGAGCACCTCGAAGAGGATCCGCGCAAAGGCGACGGACGCCTCCGGCTCTAGCACCTGGCTATAAGTCAGTGCCGATGTTCGAACAGCTCCATTCAGTTCCGAAGTATATAGTTCTATTGTGAAGTAAATGGTTCAGAACCCTACGGTATCTAGGCGCTGGCCAATCCTGCCTGGGGCCGGTATCCCCTGCCCTGCCCCGCGATATTGAGGCTGGGTCGACGATGGAAGCGTTCGACCTACACCTTACCAGTGGCGACAAAGAAAAGCCTGCCGCTGCTTCATCGCCACTTGCTAAGTCGCTGGGTTGCTACAGATGTATCCGACCCCAGCTTTACATCCAGCGATCTCGCGAGAACACAGCGGATGGAGCAGATCCTGACGAAGTTTATTTCGGCTCAAAAACATGAGGAAGCAATATCTTCCGGCTGATCTACAAGCAAGACCAAGAAAGAAGTACCAAGCTATCGGAACTTTGGGCCGTTCATTAGCTCCAAAACGAAGGGTTCCGAACTATATACTTCTATACCACACTATATGGCTTAGCGCCGCTCTGCACTACACTACATACTTCCGCATTGATCTACGTGGCGCTACACTACTTTCAACTATAATCCAGAGCAGGAAACCATAGATGCCAGTCATATCCTTCGCTTCACCGAAAGGTGGAGCTGGTAAGACCACGTCTGCCATTGTCTTAGCAACAACCCTTGCACAACGCGTCAGCGTCGAACTCATTGATGCCGACCCAGCGGCACGCACAATCGCTTGGGCAAAGCGTGGGCCTGTCCCTGAGAAGCTCACGGTCACTCAGTCTGCAGGGGAAAAATCTATCCAAGATGAAATCGAAACTGCTGCGGGAAGGGCCGCCTTCGTCATCATCGACTTAGAGGGCTTGGCATCGCGGCTGAACGCTTTTGCTATGGGCGAGAGCGACCTGGTAATCGTTCCACTTGGAGACGAACAGCAAGACGCGGATGCCGCTGTCGAGGCGTTGAAGCAAATCCGCCAGGAAGCTCGCTTTGCCAGGCGCGACATCCCTTCAGCACTGCTCTTTGCCCGCACGAAGGCAGCCGTGAAGGCACGGAATGCGAAAGAAATCAATGCAGAGATGCGGGGAGCTGTCGAAGCCTTTAAAACTGAGCTGAACGACAGAACTGCTTTCTCATCGCTCCACAGCTACGGGGGCTCCCTCTACGATCTAGATCGCTCTGCAGTTGGAGGAATTGATAAAGCAATAGACAACGCGGAAGCTTTCGCAGCCGAAGTCGTATCAAAATTGCGGGGAGATCAGCGGTGAGCAGGAAGATTACAGGCTTGGATGCCCTAGGCGATTTTGAGCCCGTTCAGAAGCCACGGGGCAGGGCGGTCGAACGTGCTTTAGCACCGGATGATCGCTGGCCAAGCCGAGAACCTCGGTCTGAAAACGCCCGCGAAGCCGAAGGCGCGCTGTCGATCAAAGGTCCCGCTCGCATCATTGATCGCTTCAAGCAAAAGACCAGCAACGGCCGAGATATCAAGTACTATCAGATGCTTGAAGCTATGATGAACTTTTGTGAACGCCATGGCTTTAACGCTCGTGTTGAGATGATGACAGACGCTGAGCGAGAAGAACTACGCAGAACCCTATCGCAGTAATCCATACTATATACCTCGAAACCATATAGAATAGTTCAGAGCCGGCCTTCGCGCCGGCTCTTACTCTGCTAACTTTCCACTTGGAGTGTTCTCTCAGGCCGGTCCATCAAACCTGCGTCCAAAACGTAGCCGCCGTTATCAGGTGATAATCGTCTGGACCTTTTCAGTGCCTCGCCATCTCCTGACTGCGACATCCGTTTATATGGACGTTGCCAAGCCTAACCTTACGATCGGGTTGAGGTCTCACCTGCGCCGGAGAATGATCGCCGCGGCCCTGTCGGCCTTCGACGCTGCAGCGTTTGGATCAGCAGATTTCCCTCACGCCTGTATATCGGACGACCTCTTGCCAACCCGCTCAAGGACGACGCAGGGCAGGGCGGCCTTCACCTGGCTCCGCCTCGCGGCAACGGGATCCAGCTCTTGGGCCAGTTCCGTACTCCGGTTGGCGGCCTGCGCCAGCCTTTCTTGTTACCTTTGGATGATAGGTCAGGATGCAGCCGAAAGCGTCTCGGAAATGGTCGTTGTCAGCTTGTCGATCCGCAGATGCGCCAAGGTCGCACTCTCGAGCGAAACCTCTGCGGTCGAATGGTTGACTTCGGGCAAAGGCAGGGCAAGTTGTCGCTCCTGGTTCCTTCTGCGAAGCAACGCCGCCTTTCTGATAAGCTCGTTGCCGCCCGATAAGGACACGGCTTTTCCTGCGATAGGAACGGGATTTGTATCAGCCTGACCATTGGACTGATCTGAAACGCCGTGTCTGTCTGCTTCTTTGGGTGCCGCCTCTGTCCCTTCTGTCGCCTCTTGTGGACTGGTTGCGGTGGCCACGGGCACGATCTGATCTGGCCCTCCGGTTGGTGCGGGATCTGGCGAACCGTCCTGGGTGGCAGGTTGCGTGCCCGCGCCACCTGCGTGATCGGCAGACGGCTTAGCCTCTTCAAAGTCAAATTGCCCCTGCCCTGACGACTCAGCTTCCTTGTCCCGCTTTTCGGCCGCGCGCGACCGCGCCGCATCCCCTTCGGCCTTGGCCTCTGCCTTCTGCTCGGCCGTGTCCTCAGCCGTCTCCAAATACGTATAGTCGGCCTCGGTGATGGTATGGGGCGGCTGCGGCAGCGGCGCGTCGAAGTTCTGGCTTTCGTAGAGTTCCTTGTAGGCGGTGTCGTCATAATACATCAGCCGTTTGGCCCGGATCGGCATGTCGCCGTCCACCACGATGACAACATCCTCCCTGGGCAGGCGGCGGGCCTGGTCCCGCGTCAGCAGCGGATGCTCCTCCGTCCGCTCGGAAATATTGTTGGAGAAGAGCCCGTCCTTGATATTCTTCGACCGGCTCACGACCCGCTTGGTGGTCATGCCAACGGCGTCCGACAGTTCCGCAATGGTATCCGGTTCGCTCGGGGTGAGATAAAGCTTGATCCCCGCGCCCCCCTGAAGTGTCTTACGCACCTGCTCGCCATAGACCACATCGAGGTCGGGGATGGTCTGCGTGACGATCGCAAGGTTGCCGCCGTAGCTGCGCAGAAGCGAAATGCTCTCGGCCACCACCGGCATCCGGCCGATGCGCTGGAACTCGTCCATCAGGATCAGGACCGGGAAAGGCTCGTCCCTTCTGGGTTCATGATCCTGCAGGGTGGCAATCAGGTCCGCGAAGAACAGCCGGATCAGCGGTGCAATCGCTCCGATCTCGTTGAAGGGCGTGGTCAGGTAGACCGTCTGCGGCTTTTTGCGGAAGGTGGAAAAATCGAAGTCGCTGGCATCTGTCACCGCACAGGTATGCGGGTTCGACCACGCGCTCATGCCCGCTGAGTTCAGGATCGAGATATAAGACGTGAGGGTCTTTTCGTTCATGCCCGCCATCTGCTGAAAGATCAGCCTGGCGCTGCGGTCCTTGACGATACCTGCATAGGCTTTGAACTTCGCGTTGAAATCTCCGCCCCCATTGGCGAGCTTGTGGATCCGGCCCAGGGTCAGCTCGCCTTGCTCGTAGGCCAGGATGCCGCAGGCCACGAAGACGGCCCGGCTGTTCGGCAGGAAGCTGGCGGCGGAACTGTCTTCCGCTTGCAAGAAGAGCGTCGCGATCTTTTCCAGCTCGGCCATGCGCTTTGCCGGGTTGGTATAGGTCTTGATCCGGTCCAGCGGATTGTAGCGGAAGGAGGGCTCGTCGAAGTCGCGCGGGCTGAACCGATAGATTGTCTGGCCCATTTTTTCGCGAAACCGCGCGGTGGCTTCGAAGTTTTCCCCTTTCACGTCGAGAACCACGGCGCTGCCCTTGTAGGAGAGCAGGTTCGGGATGACGAAGCCCACGCCCTTGCCCGATCCGGTCGGCGCCACCAGCAGGCAATGGGGATATCTGCCCGACACGATATAACGGCCCTTCCGGGTCGGCACCGTTGTCTTTGCCAGCACGAAGCCGGTGCGGGCATCGCCGAAGAAGTTTTTGCGCTTGAGTTCCCGCTCCGTCATCCAGTGGGTCGTGCCAAAGCGCGTCAGCTGCTCCTGGACGATGCGACTGGCGATGAGCAAGCCTGCGCAGAGAAAGCCCCCGATGATGATGTTGACGATCACCCAGCGGTTCGGCTGGTGATCCTGCAGTGCAAAGTAATTGCGGATCAGCCAGAGGAAGTCCGGCTCGGGATGTCCGAACCAGTATTGGACCACGCCCGTTGCCACGACATAGCCAATGGCGGTGGCAAAGGCCGAGATCAGCAACACGCCGCCTGCCACGCGCAGCCGGATCGCCATGGTATCGCTTGCCATCCTTTGTCCTCCCCTCAAAGCTCGTGGCCTTCGTCGTGGCCGCGTTCACGCCGCACCTGGACCTCGTGCTCGTAGTCCCGCTCAAAGGCGGTCTGCCGTTCCAGCTTCTCGTCAAGCTCCATGACCCTGCGATCCATCTGGACGGCGGTAATGGCGTCCGACCGGTCCAGGCCCCGGCTCTGCTCGGCTTCGAGGTACCGCGCGGCCAGGGTCAACCGCTCGGCCTTCTCGGACATCATCTCGGCCAAGGCATCGCTGTTTCCGCCGCGCAGCTCATGTACGGCTTCCTTGCCCGCAACCTGCTCCACGATCTCGGTCAGGCGGACCTGCTGCTCATGGTTCAGATGATCCCGGCCTGCCAGATCGCGGGCTTCCTCGATCAATGCTTGGCGAGTCTCGACGACCTCAACCAGATCACGCTCGTTCGCCACCACAGGCACAAGATGCTCTACGACGAGGCTGCGCTCCGAGACGGCGCGGTAGGTGGCAGCAAGATCCCCATAGGCCTGTCGCGAACCTTCCTCCGTTTCCATGTCATAGCCGCGCGCGGCCGCAATCTTCTCGGCGTCGACGGCAACCCAATGCGCCTCAAGGGCTGCAGACCGGGCCTCGACGGCAACGCGGGCTGCAACCTCGTCAGGATCCATGCCGGTTCCTTCCAGGACGGCGGAAAGCTGGCGGTGGTCCATTGCGGCAATCGCTTCGCGGTGGCCGTCCGCGTAGATCGTTCCCTGCGCGGGCTCAGAATACTCGGCACGATCAAGCCCGACGGTCAGGCGCTCCACATCGCGCACGGCCATGAAATACTGTGCCTCGATACCGGGCCGGGTGCCTGGGTCAAGCTGCACAATCGTGTCGCGGACTTCCGCCAGCTTGTCGCGGGCTTCCTCGATGACGGCCAAGACCTTGGCGGCCTCAGTGGCAAGCTCATCCTCGCGGGGCATCCCGAGGCTCGCTCGAACGTCGTCCTCTATTTCTGGGCTGAACCCGGAAATATGGGCGCGGTCATGACCCTCCGACCGCAATTGCTTGATCTCATCCTGGATGCCTTGCGTCAGCAGGTCCTCGCGCTCGGCATCGGTCATCGGGACTTGAGCGGATGCGTCCAAGGCATCGGGATGACGGACTTGTGGCATGGTATGGCTCCTCACGTTCTCTAAAATCTCTGGGGTCAATGACAGGCCGCGTTCCAGCAGTTCGGCGGCGGCGGCAAAGCCGCGCGACAGCGTGGAAAATCCGTCTGCGAAGGCGGCAGACAGCGAACGGTATTCGGCGGCATGAACCAGGATCTGGTTGCGCTTCCATTCCGCGCTGTTCTGTTCGTGGAGGGTCGGTGCAGGTTCATGCTGGGTGACATGCGCAATGTCTCTCTCGGGCAACGTGACAGCCCATTGGTTTCGATGCGTCTCGATGGTGCGCCCGTCGCGCGTCACGATCTGGACAGGTGCCTTGCCCTCATGAGTGATGCGGACGGCATCGCCCTTTTCGGCGCCGCTTGCCTCAAGGACCGGACCAAGCTCCTTGCCCCACAGCGTCTTCTCTCCCCGGGGCGTCTCCACCGTCACGAAATGGCTGGTGCGTTCTTTCGGGTCATGGTGGTAAGGGGCCGCGCCATGCTCGACGAGTGTTCCGGCCAGGCCGCGCACGGCGGGGGCGCGGTTACGCCCATGTTCATGCTCGTCGGTGATGCCGCGCGACAGCTTGCTGCTGTTGACCAACTCGATGCCGTGGACGGCGGCATGCTCAACGATGGTATCTTTCACGCGGTCGTAGGTGAACTCGCCGTTTCGTGCGAAGTAGAACCACTCGCCTTCGGCATTCTTGCGGTCCACGACGATATGGACATGCGGGAAGCCGGTGTCGGTGTGGAGCGCCGCGATGTAATTGAACCGGCTGCGGCCCTGGTCGAAGATGTCAAAGCAGGTGTCGCGCATGATCTCGGCCACCTTCTCGGGGTCAGTGCCGCGCGGGAAGCTCGCAACCATGTGCATCGAGTGCCCGGCCTTGACCCGGCGCTCCCATCCATCCGCCCATTCCTGGGCGAGCGCCTCAGTGAACTGCGCAGGCAGGTGATCCAGACGGTCGTATTCCTTGTTGGGGTCGATGATGTGCTCGGCCTTGCCCAGCACATAGCCAAGCTGGGCGGCCAGACCCATCGGCCCCTTGCATCCGCCGTTGGGCACGACCTTGAACATGACCTGGGGCAGCCCCCGAATGTTCCCCATGGCACGGCCGGTCCGCCCCGTGCGCACACGGAAGCTGTCACGCCCGCCGCCGCCCCGGTTCTTGACCCAGTCAAAGCGGCCAATGACGAACGCGGCTTGGCTCATGCCTCACCGCCCCGGCGCAGCAGCGCATCGACGCGTGCCTTCCGGCGCTTCGCCGCATGAACGAAGAGCGCGTCAACCTCCTTCGCCAGTGTCTTCAAGGCTCGCTCGAGTGCCTCGATCTGCGCCCCTTGGCCCCGGTTGGGTGACGCGCGTCCCTGCAGCCGGGCCTCCCGGTTGAGATGCGCGGCGATCTGGTTGAGGTTTCCACCCACAGCCTTGATCTGCCGCGACAGGTCCTGGACCGCCTCGATGAGGTCTGGGTCCGGCTCCAGATAGCCTGACGCCAGCCGCAAGACGCGACGGCCAAGAGCCGCCCGTGAGAGGCCAAGACGCCCTGCAAGCCTGTCGAAGGTTGCTCGTTCATCGGGCGTGAGACGGATCGCAACGCGGGCGGAGTCTGCCGAGGGCTGGCCAGGACGGCCATTCTTCTCGATGGCGCGATAGACGGTGGGCCGCGAGACCCCAAAACGCCGGGCAAGCACTGTAACGCTGTCCCCACGCTGGAAGGCGGCGAAGATCGCCCTGCTTTCGCTGGGCGAAAGCCGCCGTCCAGTTGGTTTTGGAGAGTGTAACGATGCCAAATTACATTTCCTGCTACAATGATGTAATGTTGACTCATAAATGCACGTATGCAACACCCTTAATGGGACGCAGGCGAAAAGGGTCTGTCTGGGAAAGCTACAGCGATGAACGAAACGACGTCTCAAGCCACCCTTGTGGCAGCGTGGCCTACCGGCAATGTGGCAGGCTGGCCTGCTCGTCCGGTGGCAGGCTGGCATGCTGGCGACGCGGCAAGTGAACCAAGTGGTGATCTGGCAAGCAGGCCAAGTGGCAACATGACTGAGTGGCAGTCTGGACAGCCGTCAGTTTGGCACTGCGGCGGGCTGGCGAATTGACCGTCTGGCAAGACGGCTCGATAGCACCGTGGCCACAGGGCGAGATGGCACGCTGGTCATCCAGCATCGAGGTGATGTGGCGCCGTGGTGGCTTGGATCAGCGGAGCGCATGCACATGAGCGCACATACATTCGACACCCAGACGTCCATGCGAGCGAAGCGATGCTGACAATCTCCCTGGTGGGTCAGAAAGGTGGTGGGGGCAAAAGCACGATCTGCTGGATCCTGGCTCAGGCTGCCTTGGCAAGATCATCTGTCTCCACGCTTCTCCTCGTGGAAACCGACAAGCAGGGCTCGACGGCCGGCTTTGTCAAAGGCGCTCATGCAGCCTATCCGGACCTTCAAGACCGGCTCTTCTGCGTGAAGGCGTCCGATGGCGAAGAGCTGTACGACTTGATTGAGAAGGCCATGGAAAGCGGGATCGACTATGCTTTGGTCGATACCGAGGGACGGCACAGCGATCTGGCACGCGATGTCATGTCCATGTCCGACCGGATCATCATTCCGGTCAAGCCCGTCCTCCATGAGTATCACAGCCAGCTTGCGACCGTGGCCCTGTACGAAGCTTTGCGCGACACGCTCAAGGAAGATGGCCATCACGCTCCGCCTTGCGGCCTGCTGTTGAACAACCTCAAGCCCGCGCAGAAGCTGACGCTCGAACAAGCCGGAGCGCTCGATGTCATCACCGGCCATCCGATGATCTTGCCGTTCTTCATGCCCTACCGAACTGCCTATGAAACGCTAGGGCGCGGCCGCATCCTGTCCAGGGAGCGGAATGCGCTGACCGGGCCGGTCCAGGGGCTCGCCCGCAAGCACCTGGACGTCGATATTGCGGAAGCAAACATCATTCTTGCGTCGATCGAGGGAATGGCGTGATGGCCCAGCTTGGCAATCTCAAGGACAAGAATGCAGACCGCGTCAGGCGGGCCGCAATGCTGAAGAAAGCGCAAGCCCTCACCCTTCCTGATCCCATGATCGGCTACCCCAAGGAAGCCCGGCAGGGGGCGCCTGCACCGCAGAGCGGTGCAGGCGAAAATCCTTTGTTGAAGAAGGCTCCGAAAGCGGCACCTCAGGATGACGTGCCAGCAGCAGAGGCCCCACAGTCGAACGATCATGCCGCTGAGCCTGCCGCAGTCGTCGTCAGTGAAGCGGCGGAACAGAAGTTAGCGCCTGCACCAGATCAGGCACCGTCAACACAGGCGACCAAGCCCCAAGGCGATGAAGCGCGAAACAGTCATTTGACGAGCGAGCAGGCTGATAATCAGGACTTGATCCTCCATCGGGTCATATTCCAGTTCACGCAGGACCATCATGCACGTGCCGAGGCGATCGCCGAGAGACTCGGCTTTTCTCCTGATGCGGTGCTGAAGAAAGCAGCGAAGATGACGGCGGCGACTACAAGCGACTTTGTGGAAAGGGGTGAGACGGTGCGCACCGGCCCGACCTTCCGCCACCCTGTCAGCTTTCCCGAAGGCGCTGCAAAGGCGTGGATCAAGAAACAGGATCCCTTGGGTTATTACACGCATCCACGCACCATGCTCCGCGCCGTCGGGCGCGCCGCCTTCGACCGAGCGGCAGAAACGCTTCTGAAGCAGCTTGAAAAGAACAACAGGTAACTCAGGTCACCGAAGCTTCACGTCGGTCTGATCGCTCGAACAAGAGGTTTAATATGAAAAACTTTGTAGTTTCGGCATTTTCCCTTGCGGTTCTGGCCTTGCCGGTGGGTGCGGCGGAATGGCAATCAGCCGAAGATAAGGGCATCTTCCTGCACACGATCCAAGAGGGCACGGCCCGTCTTGAACTGGTGTGCGATCCCGAGGGCGCTTGGCTGCCGCCAGAGTATCATGTGGTCGTGACCCCGGCACCTGGGCAGTTTCTGGAAGGCACCTCCATCGAGGTCCGCACGGAAACGGAGACACAGACCTTCTCCTTGTCGGGTGGATCCATCGTCAGCCGTGACCCGGAAGTCTGGAACAAGGTTGTCGCCACCCTTGCCAAGCCGGGGCCGATTACCTTCAGCGCGGGCGGGCAGGATGTGTCCTTCACCATCGAGGATGAACTGAAGGCGGACTGCACCATATGATTAGCCGAAAGCTCCGCGTCGGTCCTGGCGCGGCCATTGGGGTTGTCCTGCTCGGGGCGATTCTCGCTGGCATGGCTGATGAACTGACAAGGGAAGCGGAAAACATCTTTGGCGATCTGCTCCGACCGCAAGGCGAGATCTTGTCAGGGCCGGTGCGCGTGATCGACGCTGACACGCTGGACGTGGACGGCACGCGGGTTCGCCTGTTCGGCATCGACGCCGTGGAAAAGAACCAGATGTGCCAAGACAGGGCAGGGGAAGATTGGCCGTGCGGTCGTCAGGCGACCGAGAAACTGGCGGCCGCTCTCGATGGACAGAACGTGCGATGCCTCGTGCAAGACACGGATCGCTATGGCCGGGCGGTTTCCGTCTGCGAAGCTGGCGGCAAGGACATTAATTATTGGGTCGTTCGCAACGGATGGGCCGTGGCCTACACCCGTTATAGCCGAGACTATGAATCGGCCGAAGCCAAGGCCCGTGCGGAGGGAAACGGCATCTTCGCCGGATCGTTCATCCCGCCACAAGAGTGGCGGCGCCAGCGATAAGGACAAGGGGCGGGCACTTGCCCGCCCCGATGCTGTCAGGCGTCGGGTAGGACAGGGCCGGGGTAGGGGATCGCGGGTCCGTAGCAAACGCCGTCCTGCTCGAAGCAGCCATTGAAGCCGCACAACCAGGCGCGGTGCAACTCGCTGCGCGCGGCAATGCGGCGCAGCCAACGCGGCATAACGCGGCCGGAATGTCCCGCCAAATAGATGCGCAGATGAAGGTTCATGGGGTGATCCTTGCAATGGGGCGAGGACAGGGGCAGGCGCATAGCCTGCCCCTGTCGTTTTCAGTTACGCCCTTGGCTTGTGATAGACGCAATAGCCGGTCGGAACATTGGTGCCGGAGCTGGCGAAGCTGCCCACGGGCAGATCGGTCCACCGGCCTATGGTGGTGCCGTGGTCATAGTGAGCCGTCGCGGGCAGGATGCAGACCAGGACGCCGCCCGGCTTCAGGAACTTCACCGCATGATCGAGATGCAGCTTGTAGTGCCGGCCATAGAAGGGCGGATTCATCACGACTGCATCAAAGCGCGGATCGGGCGCGACCTGAAGGAAATTGGCGGTCATGACGGAGTGGCCCTTGGCACGGGCCTGCTCGGCGCGGCCTGCGTCATACTCGATGCCGGTCACGATGACAGGGGCGCGGCCGCGCCGGTCCTCGGGGTTGTCGTTCCACGCGGCCAGCTCGTCCATGATCCGGCCGTCACCGCAGGACGGTTCAAGGATCTGTTCGCCGCCTGACAGGTGCAGGGCGCTGACAATCTCCTGCGCCACGCGGCGGGGCGTGGGATAGAATTGCAGATCGCGGGCAACTTCCGTGCTTGGCCGCTTGGCCTCGGCCTCGGCCTCGGTCGGCGCGTCGGGCAGAACCTCGCCATAGAACTCGGCCAGGGCGCGGTTTATGTCGCGCCGTCCGTCCTCGTTGAAGATCAGATGCACGTTGCCGTTCTTGAAGGCGCGGATGAAGCCTGCGCAGCAATCGGCTTCGCCGTGTCGCTCGGCCTCCTTCATCATGTCGGCAAACTCGCGGTATTCATAGCGCGGCTGGCCGCGATAAACGCGCAGGGCGTTCAAGGTGTCCTTCAGCCGCTCCTGGCCCCAACCGTTCCAGCCGGTCGCGCTGCCGATGATGATGCGCTTGGGCAGGCCCTCGACGCCGATCTTCACCTTGGAATGACTTTTGTAGGCCGGGTCCAGGTCGCAAAAGCACTCGGCCAGACCCTTAAGGACGTGAAACCGGGGGTCCAGCAGGTAATCCCCGAACACTTCAGCAAGATTGGGCAGGGTGAAGGGCAGGGGGTTGGTCAGCTTCAGGTCAAGCTGCTTGCGATCCTTGGCACTGGCAATGCGCTCGATCTGCAAGCCTTCATAGACATGCTTCCAGGCCGAACGCAGCAGGGCAAGGCGCACATCGCGTTCGTAGAGGCTCGGGCTGCGGGAAAAGACCTGACCGCCATAAGCCCCGCCGATGCAGGCCGCGACGTTGACCGCTGCCTCGGCCCGGTTGAACTCGGCAATCACCTCGGGAATGGCCGCGGCCTTCTCGTCATACTCGGCCACAATCTCGGACAGGCTGCGGCGCATGGCCGGGGCTGCATGTTCCTGCGTCTCTCCGATCTTCGGAAACTCGGTGTTGTGATAGGTCATGTCGTCAACCGTCAGCCTTGGCCCAAGAAACGCTCGATGGCGGTCCGGCCGTTGTCCGTTACTTCCCAAACCTCATGGCCGTGGCGGCGCGCAAAGCGCCATGCTAGGGCCTCGGTGTCATGGGCGCGGGGGAGGGCGCTTGGATGCGCCCTCGTTTCGATGATCCGCCAAGTCATGCGGTCGCCTCCTGCCGGGCGGCGAAGGCATCAAGCATGAGATACAGTGTTTCCATTGAGGGACCGTCGCCATAGACAACGGCGCGGCCCGCAAGAGTCGGGTCGGCCTCGCACTTGGCGCGGACGCGCCTGTCATGATCGAGATAGGCGTTGACGGTGAAGCGGCTTTCGCCCGCGCCGCTGTCGTAGAAATAGAC